>DATEMG010000440.1:0-7093 GCA_035275805.1 Blastocatellia bacterium | reverse complement strand
AGCATCACCGGGACTGCGAGAGACGCCGGCGGCGGAACAGTGGCCCGTGTCGAGGTGTCGGTGGACGGCGGGGCTACCTTTAGCGCGGCCACGGGGACGACCTCATGGAGTTTTAGCTTGACGCCCGCCACGTCAGGACAGGTGAGGATCAGAAGCCGCGCGGTCGACAACAGCGGAAACGTGCAGGATCCCCCGACGGAGATTACCATCACAGTCCGGGATGCGACCCCGCCGACTTCGACGATAACTTCCCCAGCGCCGGGAGCGACCGTATCAACCGCAACCGCAGTCAGCATCACCGGGACTGCGAGCGACGCCGGCGGCGGGACGGTGGACCGTGTCGAGGTGTCGGTGAACGGCGGGGCTACCTTTAGCGCGGCCACGGGGACTACCTCATGGAGTTTTAGCTTTACGCCCGCCACGCCAGGACAGGCGAGGATCAGAAGTCGCGCGGTCGACAACAACGGAAACGTGCAGGATCCCCCGACGGAGATTACCATCACGGCCCAGGATGTGACGCCGCCGACTTCGGCAATCACTTCCCCAGCGCCGGGAGCGACCGTACCAACCGGGACCGCAGTCAGCATCACCGGGACTGCGAGAGACGCCGGCGGCGGAACAGTGGCCCGTGTCGAGGTGTCGGTGGACGGCGGGGCTACTTTTAGCGCGGCCACGGGGACGACCTCATGGAGTTTTACATGGACGACGCCCGCCACGCCAGGACAGTCGACGATCAGAAGCCGCGCGGTCGACAACAGCGGAAACATGCAGAATCCTCCGGCGGAGATTACCGTCACAGTCAGGATTCCAATCAGAGTGCCTTCGGAGCAGCCGACCATCCAGTCGGCCATCGATGTCGCGACTGACGGCGATATTGTGCTGGTCGCGCCCGGAACCTATTTCGAAAATATCGATTTTAAAGGGAAGGCCATTACCGTAACCAGTGAAAGCGGAGCTGAAGTCACGTTTATTGATGGGAGGAACGAAGGTTCAGTAGTCAGCTTTATTTCCGGGGAGGGAGGCGACTCCGCTCTCCATGGATTCACAGTGCAAAACGGCAACGTACATTCCGGCAGCTTTGTTGGAGGCGGGATCGTGGTCCGGAACTCATCTCCGACGATTACAAACAACCGGATCATGAATAATCGGGCATCCAACTTTGGAGGCGGCATCGTGGTCCAGAACTCCTCTCCGAGGATCACAAACAACATGATCACGAACAATAATGCATGTGGTGGAAGCGGAATCGGGGTCCTTGGCGGCTCGCCATTAATACAACAAAACACCATCACCAACAACTTCAATACTCTCTGTGTCGGAGGAAGTGGTGGCGGAATCTTCATCCAAGGACAAGGCTCCGCGGAGATTCTCGACAATATAATCTCCAACAACAGGACTGGAACTGGAGGCGGCATAAACCTGGAAAACACCGAAGCCCCGATCATCAAAGGGAATATAATCAAGGGAAATATCGCGGAAAGTCAGGGACTAACTACCGGAGGCGGCATTTACGTGAGAGGGCCGAAGGCTCTGATCGTCCAGAATGTCGTCACCGGCAATAAATCCGATTACGGCGCGGGCGTCTACCTGTCGATTTTCAACAGCGCCATGGTCGTCAATAATACGATTGTCGACAATAATGCCGTCGCCGTGAGCGGTTTTAATACCGATGGTTCCGGCGTCTTTATCGAGAATGGTGGAGGCGTGATCGAACTGACCAATAACATAATAATCGCGAAGCCCGGGCAAACCGCTTACAAATGTAGCACCTTCATCCCCCCGCCCACACCGATCACCCGGTTCAACAATGTTTTCAGCCCCGGTGGGCCGGCCTATGGCGGGACTTGCTCCGATATGACAGGGACGAACGGCAATATCTCCGCCGATCCACTGTTCGCCGATCCCACTCAGGGCGACTATCATTTACAAATGGGATCGCCTTCCATCGATAAAGGCGACAACAAAGCGCAAAATCTTCCGGATTGGGATCTGGACGGAAAAACCAGAATCCAGGACGGCGACGGTGATGGAACCTCAACCATCGATATGGGAGTATATGAATTTGTGGCGCCTCCCGGCCTTGAGATCGGTCTTCTTGATCAGAGCAAAGATAATTCGGCCAACGGCCGGAATCCGTTCATCTGCAATCTGCGTCCGTGGACGAGAAGCATTCGGCCAAAAAAATTCACTCTCCTCGCTCCCCGCGCGTTCCCTGCGCCTGCGCGGAGCCCGGTAGCGTGGCATTTTCAGCGCCGCGATCATTCTCAGGCGGAAACATTGGTATTGATTCGTTAAATCCGGAGTTTCGTAAGCCTTCGGCGCCCAGGACTTCTACGGCGTGACTGAAGGGGAGCGGGCGCGAGAGGTGTCGGAGCGCGCGGGGCGACTGTTCGGAATCGGGGAAAAATAGGCTTTTTGCGGCGTACGCGTCCTACTCGTACAATAAACGCGCGTGGCCACGCTATTTGAAAAACAGGGAAGCGGAAGAAGGAAAAGGCTTTACTGGAATGAGGCGGCCGTTTTTGCCCGGAACTGTCAATTTGCGCTCCCCGGCGTTAATCAAGCAGAATACCGCCTCATTTTTCATATATTCGCTTTTTCGCTATTCCGGCTCTTGCGCTTAAATCAAACCGCGCGAGATTGGTACAGCGCCGCGGGCGTAAGCAAGCGGTTGCGCGCAGGAGGGGCGATTGCTTACGCGCTGAACTGTACCGGTTCGAGGGTACGAGTTTTATGACAAATAATCACAAACGGGCAGTAATTTGGGATTTGGATGGAACATTGATTGACTCATCAGACCTTCATTGGGAGGCATGGCAGAAGGTGACGGAGGCTGAAAACATTGCGCTGACTTACGAGCAATACGTCGCCGACTTCGGCAAGCGCAACGACGAGATTCTGCGCGGGCGCCTGGGCGCGGATTTGCCGGACGAATTCATCGCCCG
This sequence comes from Blastocatellia bacterium, assembly GCA_035275805.1. Taxonomy (GTDB): domain Bacteria; phylum Acidobacteriota; class Blastocatellia; order RBC074; family RBC074; genus JAJVID01. The sequence continues at coordinate 4,148 of DATEMG010000440.1, read as the reverse complement.
GGTCTCGCTCGCGAAAGAGGAGGGCTACCGCGGTTTGATTCGGACGAAGGGGCTGGAACTTCTGCCCGGCGCGCGACATTGGCTGGAGCGATTGAAAGCTGAAGGATGGCTGCAGGCGCTCGCCACGTCGGCGCCAAGAGGCAATATTGACGCGGTCTTCGCCGCGCTTGGAATAGGCGAATATTTCGACGCGGTGATCTCTTCTGAAGAGGTCAGGGCGGGGAAGCCGGAGCCTGACGTCTTTCTGGCCGCGGCGTCGAAGCTGGGCGTCGCGCCGAGCGACTGCGTCGTGATCGAAGACGCGCCCGCCGGGATTGAAGCCGCGCGCCGCGCCGGGATGAAGTCCGTCGGCGTGTTGACCACTCACCGCGAGTTGAAAGCCGATCTGGTCGCGCCGAGATTGGATCAATTACCCAACGACTTCTTAGGAGATTCGCCGATACAGTAGAGGTGTTTATCGCCGCGGATGAAGATTCTCCCCCGCGAGATCGCGGGCGAGGCGAGAACCATCTCACCAACGGAGTTGGTACGGATCACTTCGTGCGTCGGCCCGGCTTTGATGACGAATGTGTCGCCGTCTTCACTGGTCAGAAAGATTTTGTCATCGAAGGCCACAGCGGACGCGCTGAAGCTGGCCGGGATGGGCACGCGGCCGCCTTCGTATTTGATCTCGCCGGTCCTGGCTTCGATACAGGTCAGAATGCCTTTGTCACTGACGAGGTAGACGTAATCTCCATAAAAGATCGGCGACGTGACGTAGGCCGTCCCTTTGTCGTAACTCCAGGCGACATTTGATTTGCCTGTCAGGTCGCCAGTTCCGCCTAGCTTGATCCCCATCGCGCGTTTACTCGGATAACCCGCTGAAACAAAGACCATGTCATGCCCGGCCACGGCGCTTGGTATCGCGTGGCCTTTGACCCCACTGGCGCGCCACAATTCTTTGCCAGTTGAGGGGTCGTAGGAAATGACCGTTTCCGCGCCGCTGGCGATCAACTCGGCGCGACCGCCGGCGCGCACGACAATAGGAGTCGCATGCGTCTTCCGATGATCGCGTTTCACCCGCCAGGCCTCCTTGCCCGTCCGTTTATCCACCGCTGCGATGTATGAGACGTCAGGCCCGCCGTCTTCCTGGTCGCATTGCAGAAACAACAGGTTTTCGTATAGCGCCGGCGACGTGCCGGGCCCCATTCCCATCTTGGCGATCTTGCCCACGGCGGTTTTCCAGATCAGCTTGCCGTTGAAGTCGTAACAGTAAAGCCCTTCGGCCTCGAAGAACGCATAAACGAACTTGCCGTCGGTCACCGGGGTGCTCGAGGCGTAGCTGTTCTTGCGGTGGCGGTCGTCGTAAACCACGCCTTCGTACGCCGTGCGTTCCCAGAGGATTTTTCCTGAGTCGCGGTCGAGGCAAATCACCTTCAGCGTTTGTTTTCTGTCGCCCGCGACGCTGTCCGGATGAACCCATGTTTCGCCTCTTCTGACGTGATGAACGGCCTTCGCTCCCGGAACGACTTCACCCTCGATCGATGTGGTCAAAAAGATTTTGTTATCCCAGACAATCGGCGACGAATGGCCGCGGCCGGGGAGCGCCGTTTTCCAGACGACGTTCTTATCCGCGCCCCACTCGGTGGGCAGGTTCTTCTCTTCGGAGACTCCCGCGCTCTGCGGGCCGCGCCATTGCGGCCAGTTTGCGGCGCCGTCTCGGGATTGAGCGAAGGCGCTGAAACCGCTGGCGCCGCTGATAACCAATAACAAGGGCAGGGTGAAATTTGCTGTCTTCATATATTTAATACCGCGGTTTTCATGTGGATGAATAGGCGCCGCAGGGCGCCGCAGAACACAGAGAAATCATTTTGTCCTGCGGCGCCCTGCGGTGGTCTGCGGTGGCTATCCTACTTTGTTGAAAATACGCTTCAACTCGAACGAGCCTCGACTGTCGTCGATGAAATAATCAACGGTCAAGACCTTTCCGTCGGGCGATAGAGTCATTTTTCGGGCGACCCGTCTCGTCGCCTGACCATCAAGTATCTCGTCCTCGACCAGAATGCCGCGGCCGTTGACGAGCCACGTCGCCTTACGCTTGCCTTTGGCGTTCGGAGGATTCTGGGGAGTGAACTCGGCTTCTCGACCGTCAAGCGTGTACTCTTCGTTGATTGTGACCTCGCCTCGCGGGCTTTTTTGCTTCGCGTCGAGCTTCACCTTCTCGCTCGAATGAGCGATCGTCATTGTCTGATCGAATTCCGGGCCGTTGCTGAAGCTCTTTGCTTTATCGAGCGTCCAGGTCCCGCTCAGGTTCGCCTTTTCGCCCTCGAAGCCGGAGGCGGAAGTGTAGAGCAGAAGCGCGAGGCAAGCGAGCAATGTTTTCAGTTTCATTCTTACCTCCCCGGCGCCTTCGGATTGGCGCTGACGCAATAGAGATTCTTCTCGCCGCGAATGAAGATCATTCCGTCCGAGATCGCTGGAGACGCGTAGACGGGCTCGCCGACCGAGTTGGTCGCGATCACTTCGTGCTTCGGGCCGGCCTTGACGACGTATGTGTCGCCGTCTTCGCTCATCAACAACAGCTTGCCGTCGAAGGCCACCGGCGAAGCGGTGAATGTGGCGGGCGCGGGAATGCGACCGCCTTCGTAAACCACCTTGCCGGTCTTGGCGTCGAGGCATGTCAAAATGCCTCGGTCGGACATCAAGTAGATGTAATCGCCGTAGAGTATCGAAGAAGGCACGTAGGCCGTCCCCTTGTCATATTGCCATGCGACATTCGAGTTTGTGATGTCGCCCGAACCTCCGAGTTTAATGGCCATCGTCTTTTTGACCGGGAAGCCGGCGTAAACGAAGACCATGCCGTGGCCCACGAGCGGCGTTCCGATGGCGTTGCTGCCATGACCCTTAGCCGTCCACAGTTCTTTGCCGGTCTTCGGATCGTAGGAGATGATCAGCTCATTGCCGCTGGTGATCAATTCCGCGCCCTTCTCCGCGCGAACGACAAGCGGCGTTGACCAGCTCGCCTGAACTTTGCGCGGAGTCTTCCAGGCCTCTTTCCCGGTCTTCTTGTCCAACGCTACGATGAAGGAATTTTTGCCTTCGTCCTCGTCGCACTGCAGGATCACCAGGTTTTCGAAAAGCGCCGGCGAAGCCCCCGGCCCCATTCCGACGTTTGCGATTTTGCCGACGGCGGTCTTCCAGACCAGCTTGCCTTTGAAGTCATAGCAGTATAGCCCGTCGCCTTCGCCGCCGAACCAGGCGTAAACATAATTTCCGTCAGTGGCCGGCGTCGGCGCCGCATAGCTGCCTTTGCGGTGGCGGTCGTCGTAGACCGCGCCCTCGTAAGCGGTCTGTTCCCACAAAATCTTTCCCGCGTCGCGGTCGACGCAGACGACTTTGAATATGTGTTTGCGGTTCGCGCCCACACTGTCGGGATGGACGAAGACCTGACCTTCGATCTTGTGCTCGACGGCCTTCGCGCCCGGAATGACTTCGCCCTCGACGTCGGTGGTCAGAAAAATCCTGTTCCCCCAGACGATCGGCTGCGAATGGCCATGGCCCGCGATCGGAGTCTTCCATTTGATGTTTTTATCGACGGCCCATTCGGTTGGGACGTTGGATTCGGATGAAACCCCAGTCCCTTCAGGGCCGCGCCACTGAGACCAATTTGCGCCGGGCGCCGCCGCGCCCGAGAACGGCTTGAATGCGGCCAGCGCAAACAGGCACAGAGTTAAAGCGGAAAGCAATAGAGTTGATACACGTATCATTATGTTTGTGGCTCCTGTCTTGGTAATGCGCAGGATCAGATCACGGTCAGGCCACATTCTCTCGGTGCAAAACTTATCGGTCGAATCTCGAAATTAGATAGGATTGCAAATCGGTAATCGGCGTACTGAAATACGCGTACGGATCAGTACCGCTAGCAGTCCATTACACGCAATCGCAAACTGATCCATCGCGGTTTGCAAATGCGTCCGCTGGACTGTGGCGCGAGTTGTTTACTCGCGCTTGTTTCCCGCAAACAGGGCGAGTAAACAACTCGCCCCACACGGTACACGCAGCCCTCATCCTTTGGTTCCAATGCAAAACAGATGCTTATCTCCCCGAATAAACAACTTTCCGTCAGCAATTGCAATAGACGTGCGGCATGGCTCGCCGATTGAATTAAC
>DATEMG010000439.1:0-14658 GCA_035275805.1 Blastocatellia bacterium | reverse complement strand
CGGTCGCGGCTCTCGTCCCGACCCTCAATTTTTTCAGGCATCAACGCGATTTCCATTCTTAAGGTCGACTCCGTGATAGGTGTGTAGTTTGCGGAGCTAATCGCGCTCTCGAATACATCTACTCGGCTGACTGATTAAACGTTGAAAGGGAATATTGGCGCCAAAAGTTTCCGCAACGCGGAACACGCGGAAATAGCGGAACACGCGGAAGGATCTGGGTTGTCTCTCAATTTCCTTCCGCGTGTTCAGTTTTTTCCGCGTGTTCCGCGTTCTGCTGTCTTCATCGCTCTCATAATCGAGCGGAAATCGCGTTTCTGCTCTTCGAGCGTTCGCACAGTGATTATGACCTGGGGGCTGGGATGATAGAGGGGCACGAGCAAGCGTCCGTTCCAGCGAAGGATTCTAGCCGCCGCTTCGCGCAACTGGTAGTCGTGGTCATCGATCAATTTCAGCGCGTCGAGCGCGACCGCGCCGAGCGTGGCGACGACCGGCGGATTGATCAATTCGATCTGGCGGCGCAGGAAAGCGGAGCAGTTGCGAATCTCAGACCGGGTGGGTCTGTCGTTTGCGCCGGAAGGTTTGCGCGGGCTGCAGAGAACGGCGTTGGTGATGAAGATTTCGTCGCGCGTCAGTTTGATCGAGGCCAGAAGCGATTCGAAGTTCCTGCCCGATGTATCGCCGTGAAACGGGATTCGCGTCCGGTCGGCGCCGTTGCGGCCCGGAGCTTCGGCGATGAACATCACTCGCGTGTTGAGCGCGCCGTTGAGCCGGCTCAGCACAGCCTTGCGCTCGCGCATCCGCTCGCAAATGACACAGGCGGCGGCTTCGTCCGCCAGGTAGTCGAAAAGTTGATCGTGGAGTGGTCTGTCGCTCATGCCTCGAAACTGATTCTTTCTTGAGATGGTCGTTCCGCGCAAAGTACAATGCCTGGGAGCGCAGGCATCCCTGCCTGCTTGCTTCGCGGCCAGGCGGCCTTTGTCAGAATCTCGCAGGCAGGGATGCCTGCGCTCCCAGGGACAATAACAAATGGACGAGAAAGATAAAATTCGTGGCGCGGGCGGCACGCCCGGCGGCGTCGGCCAGTTCGTTTTCGGCCTCGGAATGGTGATCGCCGGAGGCTACCTGTTTCTGAGCCGCGTGACGGTGTCGAGCGGGTATTGGATGCTGTGGGGGTACAACGCCTTCGGAGTGTCGCTGATACCGCTGCTGCTAGGCATCGGCCTGTTGTTTTTCGATGGGCGTTCGGTGTTCGGCTGGATACTGACGTTCGGCGGCGTGATAGTCATATTGGTAGGCATTATCGCGAATCTGCAGGTTTACTTCAGCCCGACCAGTCTGACGAATACGATGATCATGCTCGGCATGCTTGCGGCGGGAGTTGGGTTGGTGGCGCGTTCATTGAGGTCATATTCGAAGTGAGCGACAGAACCACATCCGTTTCAGCGCCGGCGCTCGCGTCCGACTCGGCGTCGAACTTCGCGACGGGCCGCGATTGGCTTCGCTTCTACCTGAAAAAATACAGATGGCGATTGATCTTCGGCACGCTCTTCGTGCTCGTTTCGGTGGCGCTAGGCGTCTTCACGCCGCGCTACACGGGCGTCGCGATTGATTACCTGAGCGCGCCCGGGTCCACCGGCCGGGGCCTGATTAAATACGTCGCGCTGATCGTCGGCTCGCAGCTTCTGAGCGGCGTCTTTTTGTACTTTCAGCGACGCACGCTGATCAACATGTCGCGCTACATCGAATACGACCTGCGGCAGGATTTCTACGGCCATTTGCAGAAGCTCCCGCTCCAATTTTTTCAGCGCCACCGCACAGGCGATCTGATGGCCCGCGCGACCAACGACCTCGGCGCGGTGCGCCAGATCGTCGGCCCCGCGATCATGTACAGCGAACAGACCCTCTTCCGCGTGCTGATCATCCTGCCGCTGATGTTTCGGATCAGCGTCAGACTGACATTGATCCTTCTGTTGACGATGCCGTTGGTGACGCTGACTGTGAAATATTTCGGACATCAGGTCCACGTGCGATTTGAAAGGATTCAGGCGTTCTTTTCAGACATCACCGCGCGCGCGCAGGAAAACCTGACCGGCGTGCGCGTCATCCGAGCGTTCGCGCAGGAGGAGGCGGAGAAGAATGAGTTCGCGCGGCTCAACCGGCAGTACGTCGACCGCAACATGAACCTGGTGAAGCTGTCAGCTGTCTTCAGGCCTTTAATGCAATTTTTCATCGGGCTTGGATTCGCGGCGATCCTGCTGATCGGAGGGTATGAGACGGCGCGGGGACGCATGACAATCGGCGAATTCGCCGCTTTCAACCTCTATCTGGAGCAACTGATCTGGCCCCTGATCGCGATGGGGTATGTGACCAACCTCGTGCAGCGCGGCGCGGCGAGCCTGAAGCGAATGCATGAGATCGTGCGGATCGAGCCTGCGATTGCGGACGCGCCGGAGGCGCCACGGGGCGGCTCACGCGAGTGGCGACGGGACGACGAAATTCGCGGGAAGATCGAGTTTCGTGATCTGACGTTTCGTTATTCGCCCGAAGAGCCGCCGGTTTTGCTGGACATAAATCTGGTTATCGAGCCGGGGCGGACTGTAGCGTTAATCGGACGGACCGGCGCGGGCAAATCGACGCTGATGAATCTGATCCCGCGACTTCTGGACGCCGAGCCGGGAATGGTCCTGATCGACGACAAGCCAATCAGAGAAATTCCGCTGAAGCGATTGCGCGAAAACATCGGCTACGTTCCTCAAGAGACATTCCTGTTCAGCGAGACGCTGGCCGAAAACATCGCTTTCGGAATCCACAACGGCCGGCCCGATCTTGAGAAGAGAATCGAACGGGCCGCCGAAATCGCCGGGCTGGCCGACGACGTGAACGAGTTCACGCAGAAGTATCTGACCGTCCTGGGCGAGCGGGGCATCACGCTCTCGGGCGGGCAGAAACAGCGCGCGGCCATCGCGCGCGCCGTCATCCGCGAACCGCGAATATTGATCCTCGACGACGCGCTCTCCGCCGTTGACACTTACACCGAAGAGAAGATTCTTTCGGGCCTGCGCGACGTGATGCGCTCGCGCACGACGCTGATCGTCGCGCACAGGATTTCAACGGTCAAAGACGCCGACCTGATCTGCGTGCTCGACCACGGCAGAATCGTCGAACGCGGCTCGCACGCGGAATTGATGCGGCTCGGCGGGGCCTACGCCGATTTGTACGAACGGCAGTTACTTGAAGAGGAACTTGCCGCGAGTTGATGCGGCAAGATTAATTGCTCGGCGCGGAGAAGAATCTTTGCGAACTTTGCGCCTTTGCGAGAAATCAGACAGTTTGAGGCGAGTTTCTCGCAAAGGCGCAAAGGCGCAAAGGTTTCTCTGACAACTCAGCTTGATCTGGCGCCGAATCCCAATTAGCATTCGCGCACGAATCACACTATCACTATGAGGCGCAATCGGCGGATCAAATTCATCTGCGTCATTGCCTGCCTGTCTGTTCTGGCGGGTTACCCTTCTTCCGCGGCTAAGCAAGAGGATGAACAGCGGATCGCGCGGCAGGCCGTGGCCATACTGCAGACGCGCTGCGTAGTGTGCCACGGCAAGGACAAGGAGTCGGGCTTGGATTTGCGATCGCGAGAGGGTTTGTTGAAGGGAGGTTCGCGCGGCGCGGCGGTCAAACCCGGCGATGCGGATGAGAGCCTGCTCTATCGCTTTGTCGCCGGCGAAGAGAAGCCGCGAATGCCGATGGGCGAGGAGCTTTCCGAATACCAGATCGGGCTGCTGAAGCAGTGGATAGATAAAGGCGCAATTTGGGAAGACGGGGAGACAAGAGGACAAGGGGATAAGGAGAAGGCCTACGCCGCTTCAAAACCTATTACAGACGAACAGAGAAATTATTGGGCGTTTCGCAAACCAGAGCGCCCACAAATTCCAAATGTCAAGAATCAGTCCTGGGTTCGCACGCCGATCGACGCGTTCATTCTCGCGAGACTTGAAGGGAAAGGGCTTCGGCCGTCGCCTCGCGCCGACAAACGAACGCTGATTCGCCGCGTGACCTTCGACCTGACCGGGCTGCCGCCGACGCCCGCAGAGATAGACGCGTTCCTCGCCGACAGGGCGCCGCAAGCTTATGAGCGAGTTGTGAAGAGGCTGCTCGCCGGCCCCCGCTACGGCGAACGCTGGGCGCAGCACTGGCTGGACGTCGTCCGTTTCGGCGAAACGAACGGTTTCGAACTTGACGCCGAGCGCGAGCAGGCGTGGCGCTATCGCGATTACGTCGTGAAATCGCTGAACGACGACAAGCCTTACGACCGGTTCATCACCGAACAAATCGCGGGCGACGAACTCGACCCGAACAGTTTCGAGGCGCGCGTCGCGACCGGCTTCCTGCGCGCAGGGCCGCAGCACGTGGTGGCGGGCAATCAGGACCTCGCCGTCAATCGCCAGGAGTGGTTGACCGAAGTTATGTTCGGCGTGGGCAACGGAATTATGGGGCTGACCGTCGGCTGCGCGCGCTGCCACGATCACAAATTCGACCCGATCCCGCAAGCCGACTTCTATCGTTTGCAGGCCTTCTTCGCGGCGTCGGACAACCAAGACTTCAAACGCCCGACGAAAGAGCAGGAGCAGGCTTACCTGGCTGCGGTCAAAGCGCACAAGGAGAAACTCAAACCGATCCTCGATCAGATTGCGGTGATTGAGAAGCCGTACAAGGAGAAATTGGCGGCGGCGAAACGCGCAAAGCTCGAACAGCGGTTCGCCGCCGCCCTGGCCAAAGAAGAGAAGTCGCGCAGCGATGAAGAGAAGCGCCTGGCCAAAGAGGCGCAGAGCATGCTGGAGATCAAATGGGATGAGTTGGTCGCTTCGCTCTCGCCCGAAGACCGCGAAAGGCGCGCCGCGCTGCGCCGCCAGATGCACGACATTGAATTGTACGCGCCCGAACCTTTGCCCAAGGCTCTGGCCGTGGCCGACACGCTCAATCCGACGCCGCCGATGAATATCTTGAAAGGCGGCGATCCGCATCGGCTCGGCGATGAAGTCCGCCCGCGATTTCCGGGGGTGACGCTGCCCAGGGACGCGCCGCCCGAAGCGGAGATCGAGCCTGTTCAAATCGGCGAGTTCAAATCGCCAGGGCGCAGGCTGGCGCTCGCGCGATGGCTTACAAGGCCGGACAATCCGTTGACCGCTCGGGTAATGGTGAACCGTCTGTGGCATTACCACTTCGGGCGCGGCATCGTCGCCACGCCGAACGATTTCGGCCGCAACGGCCAACAGCCCACGAATCCGGAGCTGCTTGATTGGCTTGCGGTCGAGTTTATGAATCCGACATGGAGCGTGGGCGACGGGGCGACGGGGCGACTCACGCGAGGGGCGAATAATCCGCAATCCAGAGGCTGGAGCTTGAAGCGGATGCATGAGCTGATCGTTTTGTCGAACGCCTACCGGCAATCGTCAGCAATTGATGACGCTAAAGCGAAGATTGATCTGGACAACATATTGCTGTGGCGGATGAATCGCCAGCGCCTGGACGCCGAGGCGGTACGCGACGCGGTCCTCGCGGTCAGCGGCGAGCTAACCGAGCAGTCGGCCGAACAATTGGGGGGGGCGTCCATCAAGGTTCCGCTGGAACCGGAAGTCTACGACACGATCTTCACCGAATACGAACCGGACAATTTGTGGCCCGTCCACCCCGACCCGCGACAGCACGCGCGCCGCAGCCTCTACCTGATCCGCAAACGCAATGTGCGGTTGCCGCTGCTGGTGGCCTTCGACGCGCCCGATCTGATGGGCGTGTGCGGCGCGCGTCAGGTCAGCGTCCACGCGCTGCAATCTCTGACTCTGATGAACAGCGAATTTATGCTGCGACAGGGCCGCGCGTTGGCCCTGCGGTTGCTCAAAGAGGCCAGGGCCGATGAGCGCGCGATGATTTCGAGGCTCTATGAGCTTACGCTCGCCCGCAAGCCGCGGTTGGACGAATTACGATTAACGCAAAACTTCCTGAGAGGGCAGGCGGCGGTTATTCGTGACCGCATCGCCCGCGGAGAAACGGCGTTGAAGCTGCAAGATTCGCCGAAAGGCGTTGATGAGGCGACGGCGGCGGCGTGGGTTGATTTGTGTTTGGCGACTATGAATTTGAACGAGTTTGTTTATCTGAAATGAGAGGGGGAGACATGACTAAACGATTCTTGATTTTGTTAGCAACGGTCCTGTTCGCGGTCGGATTCACACATGAGGTGAAAGCGCAATGGCTGGACGGCAAAGTGGCCCTCCGGACGAACGGCAACAATTTTCAATCCGGCGATCGACTCAAAGTCGAACTTCTGCCGCTCGATTTGATCAACGAGCGTTTCTACACGCAGGTCTCTTACCGTTTCAACGAGACTGTTGAAGAGAAGGACGAAGACGGCAAGGCCAAGAAGAAGAAAGTCGAGAAGAAGATCGAAAGGCAGGCAGGCCCTATCCTGGAGAGCTTGAAGGCGTTCCAGTTGATCTCGCTCGATGATTCTTTCCACTTCGGCGACGCAAGTCCAACGGGGCGGTACGTCGTGGACGTTCACATCTTCCAGGCTTATACGAACAGGTTGTTGGGCACGCTGCGTTCTTGCGTCGCCTTTCAACCCTCGTCCGAGGCCGAGGAGTGCGACACATTTCTGCGCGCGCTGAAAAACGTGCACCACTCAATGTTTTTTACCTTCGACGGCAAGTTCAATTCGAGGGCTATTTACAGTGTGACGTTCCTCAACAGGAACGAGGTGGTCAGATACATCGAGGCCGGGGCATACACGGACGGAGCCGGAAACATGAATTTGTCATCGGATAAACTGGATGGATTGTCCGGCCAGACGCTAGACATCCTGATTATGGATAAGTACAACGGCGTTTCATCGACCTTGTCGCGAGTGACAATCGCTTCCTCAAGGTGACCCGGGAGATCATGAAAAATCACCTTCCGCATTTTCCGGCATGCGCCAACCGCCGCGATTTTCTCGCCAGCGCGGCCAACGGGTTTGGTTCGCTCGCGCTTTCCTATCTGCTCGCGCGCGACGCGAAAGCGCTGGACGCCGGTAAGGATCGTAAACTCTTCAACCCGCTCGCGCCAAAGCGGCCGCATTTCGAGCCGAAGGCCAAAGCCGTGATCTTCCTGTTTATGGTCGGCGGGCCGAGCCAAATGGAGACTTTCGACCCGAAGCCCACGCTCGACAGGCTTACGGGACAGCAACTGCCGCCGTCTTTCGGCGAGATCAAGAGCCAGTTCATCAAACCCGGGACGCCGTTGATGGGCAGCGCATGGAAGTTCAAGAAGTACGGCCAATCGGGGATAGAGGTCTCCGACCTCTTCCCGCATCTGGCCACGCGCGTTGACGACATCGCGTTCATCCGGTCGTGCTACACCGAGAGCTTCGTCCACGCGCCCGCGATGTATCAGATTATGTGCGGGCGCGTGCTCTCGTCGCATCCTTCGTTGGGCAGTTGGGTGACTTACGGCCTGGGCAGCGAGAGCGAAAACCTTCCGGCCTACTGCGTCATGACGCAACCCGAAGGACTGCCCGAAGGCGGCGCGCCGATGTGGGGCGCGAGCTTTCTGCCGGCGGTTCATCAGGGAACGGTCTTTAGAAGCGGAGCGACGCCGATCCTTCACCTCACTCCTCAGAAAGAGATCGGTGGCGCCCAGCAGCGACGGATGCTCGATTTCATGCGGCGGATGAACGAGATGTCGATTCGCGAGGACGACACGGAGCTGGCCGCGCGCGTCTCTTCATACGAGCTTGCATTCCGCATGCAACAGCATGCGCCAGAAGCCGTTGACCTGAGCAAGGAGAGCAGGGAGACGAAGAATCTTTACGGACTCGACGACCCACAGACGGCTGAATTCGGCGGGCGTTGTCTTCTCGCGCGGCGCCTTGTCGAACGAGGCGTGCGATTCGTCCTGCTCTTTTCAGGCGGCGGTCCGGTCAGCGTGCAGTGGGACGCGCACGATAATGTGGTCGCGAATCACGGGCAGATGTGCCGGTGGACTGACAAACCTGTCGCCGGATTGTTGAAGGATTTGAAAGGGCGCGGGATGCTCGATTCGACGCTGGTCATCTGGGGGACCGAGTTTGGGCGCACGCCTGTCTCCGAGAACGGCAAGGGCCGCGACCACAACCCGACCGCCTTCACCATGTGGATGGCTGGAGGCGGCGTCAAAGGTGGCCAGGCCATCGGTCAAACCGATGAGATCGGCTACAAGACCGTCGGCGAACGTTACCATCCGCGCGATTTACACGCGACGATCCTTCATCTGCTCGGACTCGATCAGATGAAGCTGACTTATTTACATAACGGCCGAAACGAAAGGTTGACCGATTTCGGCGGGCGTGTCATCGAACAGATTATTTGAACCGCTACCTTTTAGCCACCGCAGGACACAGAGAACACAGAGAAATCATTATGCTTTCTCTGTGCCCTCTGTGTCCTGCGGTGGCTAAAAGTCTTCATAAATTTGAAAACTGGTATATGCGAACATTCGGCTGATCAGTGAACTCCGGCCAGTAACATCGAACCGGCGCGATCCGCCGCTACGGCGTAGCCGTCTCCTATCGCGCCGATGAAGCCGTGGAAATGAATCTCCGCGCCAGAAAGGATCAGCAACACGTCTCCCAGCCTCACGTCGGGATTGTCGAGTTTGAATTTCACAACGGTTGCTATGCCGTTGTGTTGCTCGACGGTTTCAAAGGTGAACTCTTCGGCGTCGATGACAAGGGTTTGTGAGTTCGAGGCTAGATTCTGATTTTGATTTTGCGGCATTTTGTTCCTTTTGAGAGCCTCCGGCGCGGTACGGATTGTTATTTGGACGAGAGCCAGGTGACGAGTTCTGCGTCGCTGAGCTTCGCCGACTGCGATTTGAAGTTCTCGGCCTTTCCGAAAGCGTTGTAAACGGCTTCTATCTTTTCGGCTTTGAATTTGTTTCCGGCGTTGTGGATCAACAGCGGCGTGAGCGGCGCGAGCGTGACGGCGGTCGTGAAATCGCCGGCGCGGCGGACGCCTGGAATCGGCATGCTTTTTATAAAAGCCTCGTCGCTCGACGAGTCGAACTGCGCGGCGTCAATCACCATCCTGTCGATGGCGGGCGCAAGCCCCCTGGCCAGCAAGGCCAACAAGCCCGCGTTCCCTTGCGCCACCACGCTCAGGCTCGTCTTCTGCCCCTCATTCCCAATATAGGCCATCAGCGTATGCTTCAATAAGGCTATGGCGGTAAGAATGTCCTGGACCCGATTGGCCTCGTCCGTGCGGTTGTACGTGGTAAAGAATTTGACCTTCTCCGGAATCTGGCGTCCGCCGGGAAAGAGCTTCAATGACAGCACAGTGTAATCAGCCTTGACGAGTCGCATAATTAAATCGTTGGAAGCCGGCTCGACCACCAGGACGAATGCGTTTAACGGCTTCGGTTTTGGCTTCGGAGGTTTCCACAACACCGCCTCGACGCGGTCGCCGCGCTCGCGTCGCGAGATTACCATGCGTTCGGAAACCGCGCCGGGCGCGTTTTTCACTCCCAAATTCTCAATCGCCATCTCGCCCCACTTCGGGTATTCGGCCATCAGCGAATATTTGAGCGCCTCGCCGAACTGCTCGCGGAAGCTTTCGAGGCTGGCCGCGTCGCGGGGCTGCGCCTCGTCGAGTTGTTTCTTCCTCGTCTCGATCAAATTCTCGGTCAATTGAGACTCGTCGAGTTCATTCTCCGGCCTGGGGCGTCCGTAAAAGACGAGTAGATCGTTGATCGGCGCGACCGCATTGCCGCGCTCTTTGACCGGAGTCGTTTCGGCCTTTCCCAGGAACCAATGGGAGAACCATCCGTAAACGGCTTCGCGGCTGGGCTGGTTGTAATTGTGGGCCGCGTCTATCTGGATAGCCGTCAACTTGTCCTCGTCGTCGAAGAGCTTGTATATCTGGCCGACCGCCGGGTATTCGGAGGCCATCATGTTCTTGGTCCAGTCGCCTGTGGCCGACACCATCATCATCGGACGCGGCGCCGCCAGGCTCGCGATCTCCACATTGTTGGTGTCGATCCGCAGATTGGGCGCATTCTCGCAGACGCTGCCGCCCTGCATCAGGAATGAAACCATGTTCACCGGCGCCGACAACTTGACGCGGTCGTCGACGGCCGTCAACAGAAAGGTCTGTGTGCCGCCGCCGGATTCTCCCGTGCAAGCGACCCGTTCTGGATCGACTTCGGGGAGCGTCAGCAGGAAGTCAATCGAGCGGATGCTGTTCCATAATTGCAATCCCAGCAGGTTGACGCTCCACAACGACTCGCGGTCGACGACGTTTTCTCGGTGGCCGGCGGCGAAACGGTGGCTGATGGCGGCGCTGTCATTGTAACCGACCATGTCGTAGCTGAACGCGATGTAGCCTTGCCGCGCGAAACTGGCCGCCCGAGCCGGCCCGGAGTTCAGTTGCTGATTCTCCAGTCTGCCGTATGTCCAGTGCCCATGCGGGCAAAGCACGGCGGGTATTTTCCCACTCACATTTTTAGGGCGATAAAGATTGCCCGTGACGTAGAACCCCGGGTAGCTCTCGAAATAGACCTTTTCGACTGTGTGATCGCCCCGGTCGACCTTGCCGAAGATCGTGGGCTGGAGATGCGTCTTCGCCGGGCCGGGCCACAGCCCGGCGCTGACCAGAATCTGTTTCTTCAACCGCGCCGCGCGATCGAGCCATTCCTCCTGGCTACGGTATCCGGCGAAATCGTAGGTCAGATCGAGGTGTCGAATTTCAGTCAATCGAAGGTCGTTTTTCGGGGTTTCCTGCGCGAGTGAGGCGGACTGCGCGAGCGCGAGCAGAAGGACCAACGCCCGCAACGTTAGTGGGGGTAGATTTTTCATAAGGGATCAATCTTCGCTCCTGTTCGATTGTTCTTCCAGCTTTCGGCCCTCGTCATCGCCGAGCCGGTCGCGAAGAAACCTGATCGAGTTCTGGTAGGCCTCGTCAATCTGCCGTTTGCGATAATCTTCAAACGGAGTCCACTCGTCGTTCACCAGAACTTCGAGAGCGCCGGTATTAGGATTTTGCCTTGTCTGCAATGACATCGGTTTCATACCTCTTTCATTTTCCGTTTGAGATTTGGAATTTGCCATTCTCAAATGTCGAATGGAAAATGAAATCCGCCGTAAAACTTTTGCCCCACTGTTCAAACGTTATACTCGGTTTCCATCCGTGTGAGCGTGGTCTTGCCTACGACAATCTCTTGCGTCCAGGGCCTGCCGCAATATTTGCAGACATAATAGGTCTTACCGGCCTTTTCGTCCACGCCGGTCTCTTCCAAATAAAGCGCGACGTAAATCCCGACCGCCGAGCCTTCCAGACGTTCAAAGTTTGCGCATGCGCATTCGGTCTCGGCCATATTTCCTCCACGGAAAGTCGTCCACAAAGTCATACGAAGAAACACGGAGCAAAAGAAAAAATCTTCGCGCCCCTTTGTGTGACTTTGTGGATAATTTTCATTGTCAGATCGTGAACTCGGCGACGACGGGGACGTGATCCGACGCCCGAGGCAACGCGCGCGGCGCCTTGTCTATCCAGGCGTCGACGCATTTGGCGGCCAGGGGAGTGGTCGCCCAGAGGTGATCGATCCTCAATCCGTGGTTGCGTGGGAACGCGCCCGCGCGGTAATCCCACCATGAATATAATCCGGCGTCCGCATGATGTTGGCGGAAGACGTCGATCAAGCCCCAGTCGCTGACCTGTCGCATCGCGTCGCGCTCCGGTTGACTGCACAAGACCTTCCCTGCCCATAAGGCCGGGTCGTGAACGTCGCGGTCTTCGGGCGCGACGTTGAAATCGCCGCACAAGACCATCGGCTGCCCTGGGTCGCATTTCTGATAGAGGAACTCGCGCAGGCGTCCCAGCCATTCGAGTTTAAACCGATACTTTTCCGACCCGACTTCGGAGCCGTTCGGGATGTAGACGTTGACGACCCTGACGCCATTAATCGTGGCGGCGATCAGTCGTTTTTGCGCTTCGGGCGCGTCGTCCGGCAACCCGCGCTGCGCGTCGGTCGCAGGATGCAGCGAGAGAATCGCGACGCCGTTGTAAGCAGGCTGCCCGAAGACTTCGGCCGTGTAGCCGATCTCGCGAAACGCGTCGAAGGGGAATTTCGCGTCGACGCATTTCGTCTCCTGCAGGCAGATCGCGTCGGGGCGATTGGCCTCGACCCAATCGAGCGCCTGTGGCAACCGCGCCGCTATCGAATTGACGTTCCATGTAGCGATTTTCATAGTTGGAGAGATTTTGTAATCGCACGGCGCCGCGCCGCACATTCCCCACTTTACCTAATAATATCGGCTTCGTAAAACCCATGACGCGCTCCGGCGCGGGCGCAAAAAAACCGAAAGATTCCGTTCAGCTTTTGCGCTTAATGGGGATTGAAGATGTATAATTGTCAAACTCCTCCAGGCCAAATTAACTGCGGTAAACGAAATTTGTTGGGAGTGAAATCATTATGTCGAACCAAAGCATTTTTCGAGTCTCTGCGCTGTCATTGATTATAGTGCTGTTGGGGTTAACTACCATCCATAGCGCCGGCGCGCAGGACCCGCCGCGACCACCGGAGCCGAAGCAGACCCCGCAACGACAAGACGCCAGGGATAAGAAAGGCGATAAGCGTCAGAGCGCTCAGGCGGACGAGCAGATAGGAGACAAAGATGGAAAGATTGTCTTGGATACAGACCTGGTGTTGTTGGACGTGAAGGTGGTAGATCAAGAGAACACTCCGATAATGAGTCTTAAAAAAGAGGATTTCATCGTTTACGAAGATAAGATCAAACAGACTGTTGACAACGTCAGCCGCGAAGAAGTGCCCGTCAGTTTCGGACTGGTTATTGACACGTCTGGCAGTATGAAGTCGAAGCTCCAGACGGTGTCGGACGCCTCGGTTTCGCTGATCAAGCAGATGCGGGTTGACGACGAAGCCTTCGTCGCCTCGTTCAAAGCCGAGCCCGAGTTGGTGCAGGATTTCACCTCCGACAGGCGCGAACTCGAGGACGCCATCAGTGAACTCTACACGAGCGGTGGCACGGCGCTGCTGGACGCGATCATCGCCACCGCCGATTACGCGCAGGAGAAGGGCAAGCAACGCCGGAAGGCCCTGGTCGTGATCTCCGACGGTCTGGAGAAGAACAGCTCGGTCAAAGAGAAGGAAGTGATGGAGGCGATCAAGGAGGACGAGGTCCAGGTCTATCTGGTCGGATTCATTGACGAAGAGATGGAAGAGAAGAGTCTCTTCGGGAAATCGCCCGCGAAGAAGGCCAAGGATCTGCTCTCGCGCATCGCGGACGATTCGGGCGGGCACGCCTATTTCCCGAAAGACATCAGCGAAATTCCCGCCATCGCCGCTCAAATCGCCAAAGACCTGCGCACGCAATACGTCGTCAGCTATTACCCGTCAAACGACAAGCGCGACGGCACGTTCCGCAACGTCCAAGTGAGCGTCAATTCTCAAGGCAGCCGCAAATTGATCGCGCGCACGCGGCGCGGTTATTACGCCCGCAACGAGAAAGGACAGTTGCCGACCGCGGCGCAGAAGAGGAGAGGTGGCAATTGATCATGAGAATCGAGGATGGTGGATCGAAGATCGAGGATCGTATGTGATGTCGCTGTTCTATCCCGATCCTCGATCCTCGATCCTCGATCTTCGAGCTTGATTTTCTGTGGAGTTCGACAGTCGCCGTTGCGACGCCTTGATAGAATAAAAATCGCGGCGCCAGTGTAGGGCAAACTGGCAGTTTGCCTTGACTCCTTCGATGCGGCCTCTCGGTAATACCAGGCAAACTCCGGGTTTGCCATACCGTTTTCTGAGGAGGTCCTCGCATATGCCACTCGGTCGGTTAAATCCAAAACTGTTTTCAGTCGCGCTGGTCATCTTCCAGTGCGCCATCTTCACTTCGATCCTCGATCCTCGATCCTCAATCCCCGATCCTCAAGACGCGCAGGAGAAAGCCGATCTGGGAAAGCTCGCCGCGCAACTCAAAGATAATGACGCCGCTGTCAGGCGCTCGGCCGCCGAAGCGCTCGGCCAGTTGGAAAATCAGGCCGGTGTCGACCTGTTGATCTCCGCGCTCGGAGACGACAACCAGGAGGTCCGTAGCGCGGCCGCGCTGGCGCTCGGACAGACGGGATCGGTGAAAGGCGTCGAGCCTCTCGCCAGGATGCTGCAAAGCCAGCGACTCAGGGACCGGCGGAGCGCGATCATCGCCCTGGGGACAATCGGCGGCGATAAGGGTTGTGAGGCGCTCATACCATTGTTGAAATCGGCCTCGGCTGAAGACCGTGACAGCGCGGTCGCCGCGATCGGAGGCGCTCGATGCGCGGGCGCGCTGGAGCCGCTCATCAAGGCGCTCGCCGATGAGCATCACATGGTGCGGGCCGACGCGGCGATGGCGCTAGGCGATTTGGGAGACAAACGCGCGGTCGAGCCTCTGCTCGCGCTTCTCAACAGCGTCCCCGGTGACAGCGTCAGAATGGCGGCGGTCGTCGCGCTCGGCGCGCTCCGTGACCGGCGCGCGATCGGGCCTCTGGAAAATCTGCTCAAGACCGAAAAAAACGAAAACATCAAACAGCAGACCGAACAATCCCTCGAACGGCTGCGCGCAACCCAGCCTG
Source organism: Blastocatellia bacterium (assembly GCA_035275805.1). GTDB lineage: Bacteria > Acidobacteriota > Blastocatellia > RBC074 > RBC074 > JAJVID01. Next base: position 25 of record DATEMG010000439.1, on the reverse strand, counting down.
ATAAGCAATAGGGGGAGAGACCGCA
>DATEMG010000438.1:0-2776 GCA_035275805.1 Blastocatellia bacterium | reverse complement strand
ATGGGGAGTGGGAAGTCGCGCCTCTTCCCCCATTCCCCATTCCCCACTCCCCACTCCCGCTACTTTGGCCTGTCCGCCAGCGCGGAGGAGATGACGGCCTCGGTCACGAGCTGGCCGTCGACATAAGCCTCGGCGCGCAGCTTCGCGAAGCCCATCTTGTATTTGAGCACGGTCACTTCCAGGCGCAACTGATCGCCTGGCCGAACCGGTTTGCGGAACTTCGCTTCCTCGATGCCGGTGAAATAAAGCAGCTTCGATTCGCGGTCGGGAACCTCGCGGAAAAGGAGCACCGCGCCGGCCTGCGCCATCGCCTCGATAATGCAGACGCCGGGGAAGACTGGCGCGCCTGGAAAATGTCCCTGAAAGACCTGTTCATTCATCGTCACGTTCTTGATCGCGACGATCCGCTTGAGCGGATCGAGCTCGAGCACGCGATCAATCAGCAACATGGGATAACGGTGTGGGATTATTGATTGAATTTCAGTGATATCCATAAGCTGTTAGGGGCGCCTCTCTTTTCAAGTCATCAGTCCCAAACGGAGGCGCAACTCGTCGATGGAGATGCCGCCTACCATCTCGCGTCGCTGCCGCGAACGCTCGGTCAGGTCAAGAAACTTAGAGTCGACGCTTAACGCAAGCGTTTCCATATCCTCATCCTCGACGGCCGGCAGCGCGGCCACGGGCTTAGCGTCAGCCAGTAACATCAATTGTTAATGCGAAGCTCCACTCACAGCCAGTGGTTTAGACCGCAAATTTTTACGATTTCTCGTCACAACGGCCGGCTAATGCGCCAACTGCCCATCCACTGTATCCAAAACAATAGGCTGCTGTCGAGCCGTCAATGCGGGCAGATGATTTTCAGCGTCAAGGGAGCATTCGATTTTGTGGGCCAAGTGAGATTGCCTCAACAAGTGATGTTGGCGGCTCAGTCGCCAATTTTCTTCTCCAACTTTTTCAACCGTTCAAATAATTCCGGCAGCCGCGCATACAAGACCTGCGATTTGCGCCACTGTTGATAATCCATGGCTGGCATCATTCCGCCGACGAGTTTGCCCGGCCCGACGCTCTTGGTGACGCCGGTGCGGGCGGTGATGGTTGCGCCGTCGCCTATGGTGATGTGCTGGTTGGTCCCGATCTGGCCCGCAATGACGCAATTGCGGCCCACCGAAGTGCCCCCCGAAAACCCGGCGAGCGCAGCCACGACGGTATCTTCGCCGATCTCGACGTTGTGGCCGATCTGGATCAGGTTGTCGAACTTCGCGCCGCGCCGGATGCGAGTGTGTCCGAAGCCTGCGCGGTCGACACAGCAGTTCGCGCCGATCTCGACGTCGTCTTCGATCTCGACGCGGCCCACCTGTAAGAGCTTGAATTGGCGGCCTCCTTCGTCGGGCGTGAAGCTGAAGCCGTCGGCGCCGATCACCGCGCCGCTATGAATGCGACATCGCGCGCCGATCTCCGTCTCGTCGTAAACCGATACGTTGGCAAAGATCACCGTGTCGTCGCCGACACGGCAACCGTCGCCGATGACCACGCCCGGGTGTAGCGTCACGCGGTCGCCGATGATCGAATTGTGACCGATCGTCACGCGCGGATGAATCGAACAATCGGCGCCGACGCGGGAATTTTCACCCAGGATCAGGTCGGGGCTGACGCCGCGCGCCTTGTAAGGCTTCGAGTGAAATGCAGTGATGGCGCGCGCAAAGGCCAGCTTCGGGTCCTTGGCGACGAGCAGGCTGCGTCCGGCGAGCGCGACATGATCGGCCAGCTTCGGCGGAACGATCATGGCTGCGGCTTCGGTTTCTCCGGCCTGATCCAACCGCGCGGCGTCGGCGACAAAAGTCAAATCTCCTGCGCGCGCCTCGGAGAGCGGGCCGACGCCGGTCAATTCGATTTCGCCGTCGCCTCGCGCCTGTACGCCGATGAGCCTTGCAAGTTCATTTAGAGTCATAGAGGCGGTTTCATTTTCCATTTTCCATATTACATTTGTCATTTGACATTGTCCGAGCCGATCTTCTCCAATGGCAAATGACAATTGCAATATGGAAAATGGAAAATGGCCTGTTTACTTCTTGGGCGTCGCAGGAGTCGAAGAGGGGTGGGCCTTGTTGTATTCAGTCATGAAATCTTCGGTGATCTCCGCGGGCGGCGCCATCCAGACCAGAAGATTACTGCTATCAGCGACCCCGCGTTCCAGTACCATGACGATGCTGCGCTGCTGGCAATATTGATCGAAGAACTTGTTGATCCTTTCCATGACAGGCCCCACTATTTCCTGGCCGCGCCTTTGGAATAGCGTCTGATAGTCTTCGGTCTTTCGCTTGAGCGTTTTCTCCAACTGCGTCCCCTGTTCTATCCAACCGTCACGCACGGAGGCCTGAGCCTTGGGCCCTTCATTTTGCACTTTATTTTTCAATTCCTCTATCTGTTTCTGAAGGCCTTCCAGTTCCTTGTTCTGCGGCTCGAATTCTTTGTTGAGCGTCTCCAGCGTGGTTTTGAATTCCCCGATCCCGACGCGGAAAGCGGCGGTGTTGATAAAGGCGATTTTTCCTTGCGCGCCACCCCCTCCTCCGGGAGCCGCCGGGTTCTGCGGCGTCGAGCGGGGCGGTTGCGGCGTGGTTTGGGCGAACGCGACAAGGGACAAAAGGGCGCTTATCGCAAAAGCAAGAGGGATTCGCATATGTAGTGGTCTCCTTCAGGTAAGCGCTTAAGCGCTCGGATAACAGTCTTGCTGCGTACAGGGGCCTTGCGAGTTGTTTACTTGCGCCCGTGGAGTTGT
>DATEMG010000437.1:0-5283 GCA_035275805.1 Blastocatellia bacterium | reverse complement strand
CCACGCTCGCTACCGCTCGCGGTACTGATCCGGTCAGCCTTCCCGTATATGCAAATGTAATGTCGGGTTCACCGCCGCAGGCGCAGAGATCACAGAGACTTCACAGAGTGGGGAAGAAAGATTTCTAGGGCTTCCTCTGCAAAACCTTAGCGATCTCTGCGCCTCCGGCGGTGAACGAAGGTTACGCGACTTATAGCATTACTTTTGCGCGGCGCCTGAACCACATAAATACCCCCAGCCCCTCAGAACGGGACTTCAGGTCGCAGCGATCTGAAGAACTTGTTCTTCGCGTGAATGGCCAGGACCATTCGCTGCTTTACAGAATCTACCGCGGGACGCAGGTTGAACGGCGAGGGTCGCAGTCCCAGGCCCCGCATTTCCAGATTGACCAGGTGCACGTTTCTGCGTCTGCGACTCTCCCTGGTTTGGAATCCTACGTTGATTGAAACACTGATTCCGCCGTCGTTAATCACCCGGTGCGGCGCAAATAAAGGAAGGAAGACGGTCTCGCCAGGCGCCAGCGGAACCGGCGGAAACATCGCGGCTTCATATTCCGGCTTATATGTTACTACCCCTTGATTACCTGTATAGACCAGACGCTCCACGGTCAATTCCGGAAGTATTTTAGTCGGATAAACGAACACTGTTTTGGAGCCGCGAATCTGGTTCAGGAAACTCTGGTCAGGATCGGCATGGAAATGCACAACGCATTTGCCCGATGAAAGGAACAGCCAACATCCGAGATCGGAGATGTCGTCATCCACGCCGGGGATCGTTTCAGACAAATCCCGAACGTACCGCCTCATAAGCTCGGCATATTCAGGGTCGTGGATCCAACTTTCGTGCAGCAGCATCCAGGACGGCTTTTCAGCCAGTCGCTCGAAGACATCAACCGGGTTGGCGCCTTTCAACAATTCGCCACGCCGGTAACAGCCGTCATCGGCGCCAAGTAACTGGACGGCCCGAATCTCCACCTGTTCGCGCGGCAGCGTACGCAGCAGCCGTTTGAGGCGGTTGTCTTCGAACAACGGATGGCCGGCCAGCGAGTTCTTGATTTTGAATGGGGCCTCGGAAAGCGCGCCGAGGGACCCGCCCCCTTCTACCAGGCGTGTTACTTGCCGCTGTACGCTAATGTTGGACATAAATTACTCCATTCTGCAAAGTGGGCGCCGGCTCCAGCCAGCCAGTAGCAATCAGTAACGGCTTAAGCCAATGACTGTATGTATGGCTTAAAGGCCCTCTGGCCCGAAGCAATGAATAGGCCGTCAGCCCGGCGGCGGTTATGTTGAAAACCCATATCCTCGAAACCACATAGGACAGCGGTTTCCAGCAGGAGTGCCAGGAGGTGTCCGTGACTAGATTGACGTATTTGATCGCGCCTTCATTAAAGTGGCGTTGAATAGCATGTTCGAGCAACATGTTGCCCGGCGCCATCTGAGCGTAGGCTTCATCGTATCCGATTTTCAGAATATAAGACGTGTCGCCCGTTATGAGGCAAAATTGTCCTGCAATGCATTTTCCTTCCGCGCGTAATAAATTGATTTCACAGGCGCCGATTTGCGAAAAATTCCTGGTTAAGGATCGATAAAAACTCTGTATTCGACCGTCGAGGTTAATGGCGCTGCGAGAGCCTTCCGCCCCTTTCCAGCCGGAGGCTTCGACGGCAAGAAATTCATCGAGCGCCTGATCTAATTCCGGCTGGCTGCGGGCGGAGATGAACTCGACGCGATTCAACTTCGCCAGTTTATTGCGGGCCTTGCGCAGATTTCCGCGGAAGTTCCGGGAGAACCGCTCGGCGAGTTCGTCGGGCGGGAGGCAAGGCAAGTAGTTGCAATTCGTCTGAGGTTCTGAGATCCGCAACACGGGCGATTGGTCGGTTAACACGGACAACAACCAGCTATCATCGAGCAAATTCGGGAAGAACAATACGTCCCACTGGATCACTCGCTGCCGTCGCAGGTACATGATCAATTCGCGCATCGTAACCTTGTCCGACCCTTCGTTCGTCATCGGAGCGTCGCAAAGTAACATGTGCGGATGATGGGGCAGCGCCAGACCGCGTATTGTCGTCCCGGCGAGCCGATGTGGCGACCTGACCAGGGGAATGACGCCGACCGGCGCTCCTTTTCGCCGCGCCAACACAAAAAAGACCTGCGAGTCGGACAGGGTATTCAAATAGCTCTCGTACCATTCGTAAAGGTGAAAGAAGCGCGGCTTGTCCAACGCGCGAGTAACATGTTTCCAATCCTCGCGGATGGCGGCTAAGCCCGCCGCGCCTTGAAAGATCGCGAACTGGCGCTCGGGTGTTGCGGCCCCTATTTTTGCGCGGTCTGTTGAAACTGCCGAGGTTCTACTCATAACGATTTTCAACTTTGGCGCTAAAGCGGTCGAACAATTCCGTTAACCGTCCGGCGAGGACGCGGCGGTCAAAGCACGCTACCGCCCCCGGATCAGCCGCGTGATTGGCCCGCCCTTCCTTCCATCGCAGGACGCTTTCCCTGATGGCCGCCAGGACGCCGGCCGTGTCACTCGGACTGACTACCAGGCCGCCGCCGACCCTTCGCAACAGATTGGCCAGAGCGCCTTCCGGCGTCAGCGCCAGAATCGGCCGTCCGGCGCGCAAATATTCATAAGTCTTGCCGGGAATCTGGATGACGAATTTTTCCGCCAGCAGAAGGAGGAGGTCCGCTTCTGTCATGCGCCGGAGCGTCTCGGGGCGGCGGCGCGGGCCGAGAATGTTGACGCAATCGCCCAACCCGCATTCGACAGCCATTTCCCTCACCGGACGTCCTTCGCTGGTCGCGCACCAGCCGACCAGGTCGACCTGAACTTGTTCACGCGCAATTTCGCCGGAATCTATCAATCTTTGTAAGGCGCGAAATAACGGCTGCGGGTCGCGCTCGACGTAGAACTTTCCGGCGTAGAGGATCAGAAACTTCCCTTCGCTCTTTTCAGCGCGCCGTGTGCCCGCCGGCAGATTGTTCCACTCTCCGTTGTCATAGCCGTTGGGCACGGTGGCGAACTTTTCGGCCGGAAGGCGCGGATAAGTTTGCCGGAATGCGGCGGCGTGTTCTTCAGTCACGCTCACAACCGCGGTGGCGCGCGTGACGACGACCCGCTCCAACAACCCATTCACCCAGGCCGCAAAGGAACTGGTCGGCGGTAGACAGCAGCCAGTGACCCAGGGGTCCCGAAAGTGAGCGATCCAGGGCAAACCAGTAAAATAAGACAGCGCGAGGCCGACCAGGTGATTTGTCCACATAGGGCCGGAGGAAAATATTTGTTCAGCCTTCGACTCTCGCGCCGCTTTCAGTCCGGCCATGACGGCGGGCAAAATCCACCCGGTGCACATGTCGGGAATGCTCAACGCCGACAGAAACCAACGCCGCAACTTCCCTTTCTCGCCGAGCGGCGTATCGATTTCGACGGTCGTCCCGTCGGCGCCTGCGTCTTGTGTCTTGCGCCTGAGTGTTGATCTGATCCAGCGATAGAGATCGAGCGGGTGAGGCAGAAGGCGCGTCCTGACGATCGCGTCCGGCAGACCAAGTTCGGCTACTTCGTCGTCGCTCCCGCGGTAACGCTCTTCGATGTACTTCTCACGCGCCGTCAGCACGACCGGAGACCAGCCATGCTGAGGCAGGTAACGCGCTATCTGCGCGCAGGATCGAGCGCCCATCTCCAAACTCGGAGCAAAGTGATAAGCGATAAACAGCAGGCGCCGGCGCAGTTTAAGGCTGGAGTGTGAATTGTTCATTTGTGACATTGCGTTGATCGTTCGGCGACTTGCGCTAGTTGAAGCTTGCGGAGGACCCGAAACCTCTCGTTCGTTTGATATTGTCAGCGAGAGGGCGTCGCCGCTGATTTCATGGACGTAGCCACTTCGGTTTGTCTGACTGGGCGGAGTCGATAATTTCGATAAAGGCCCGGCTCGCCGCCATGCCCATCGACGGCGGCGAGAGCGATATTGAACGCCTCGCGCGCGGTGGCGAAGTGTATTTTGAACCGCCCGTCGCGATCCGCCCATTCAAGCGTCTCTTGCAAGTACCGCCGCGCCGGTTCGCCGATGGTCGCGGCCTGATCGTTCGTGAAAAAGCCGTGGCAATAGAGCTTGATGAATATCCACTCCGGCCGGCCGCGAACGCAGATGCCGGCGCCGCGCCATCGGAGCAGGCGTTCGGGCGTGAGCGGATAAGTGGCAGTCAAAGCGCCGTCATCAATTCGCGGCACAGGCAATCCGCGCCGTCGCCGGCCCCAATCGAAGACCAGCGGGCCGGTCAACAGAACCGGCTCCGTTATATTTGCGCCAACGCGCAGGTTCTCCCCCGTCCAATGCGGGACGGGTTCGTCTAGCGGGCGCCCGCATTGATATAGCGCGTTGATCATCGGCGTCTGGGGCTGCAGAGGCGCTGCGGGCAAGGTCAGATCGGCGTAACAACCGGTTTCGGCCAGAATCCGCATCTCGGAGTCCACGCCACAGCAGCGACCGCCCATCGAATTGGCCAGCGCCAGATTGCCATGCACAAACGCGTACCGCGGCTGCCCCTCCCCATCGAGCCTCGAAAGACAGCGGTGCTCTTCAGAGAGCAGGTCGCGAAACTCTTCGAGCGCCCGCCGCAAATTCTCCGGTGTGTCGGGCCGTTCCACACCGTGATGTAGATGAATCTCTACTTCGCCGAAGCCGTCCGCTTCCAGTTCGGCCAGTCGCTCGATGAGCGGGCGGTGATACTGCTCGGCGGGATAAAAGTATGTGTGGCGGAACGGCGTCCCATCGCAATCTCGCGTCACGTCGCCCGTGGCGCGGGCTTGCTCACACCATTCGTCCACGCGAGCGCGCTGCGTCGGCAGACCGACCATGCCCAGTCGTTCGTCCCACGACGGCTCGAAGTGGTTCGCCACGACCAGGATAAGGTGAGCGCGACCGCCGCAGGCGATTCTCCACAACGCCCGCCGCGCAAATTCGCCGGCGCGCCACAATGGGTAACGACTGAGCCAGGGAAGGGACCATTTGAGCTTATCTAAGAAGCCGGGATCATATGCCATATTTCATGAGCGGGGAGAATTGATGGGGAGGTAATCACCACGACATCGTTCATTGTTCATCGTGGATTGTTCATTTGTCGTCGCCGACGCTGCGCCACTAAATGCATTGCTAACTAAGTTGTTTTGTAAGGCATCGACTGGATCAGTACCGCGAGCGGTAGCGAGCGGCCGTTGCCCAAAGCCACGCTCGCTACCGCTCGCGGTACTGATTCGTCGTCTCAATAGTGCTTGATAACTTAGTTA
>DATEMG010000436.1:0-13918 GCA_035275805.1 Blastocatellia bacterium | reverse complement strand
GGTAGCGACCGGGTGGATTCGTATGGCGCGTTCGCCGGGGCGCCCGGTCGCTACCGCTCCCGGTACCGTACCGGCGGGCCGGCGACCGCGACGTTGTTGTTGACAAGTGTGGTCGAGAGCGCGCTCTGCAACTCGCTCACGGCTTTGTTGTAATCGGTGAGCGCCTTCAATTCGCGGCCTCGCGCGGCCGAAAGCGCGTTCTGACGGTCGAGCACGAAAAAGTTGGTTGATTGCCCCGCATCGAATTTGCGCCGCTCGCTGGCGTGTTGCAGTTCGGCGTTGGCGCGTGAATTCTTCGCGGCTTCGACTCGGCGGCGGGCCGTCTCGACAGCCTGCAACGCGTTGCGAACTTCGACTTCGATCAACTGCTCGGCGCGCTGGCGCTGCGCGTCGATCTGTTTGCCTTCGACTAAGGCGCGGCCCATTCGCGCTTTCGCAGTTCGGTTTCCGAGTGAAAGCTCGATGTTTACACCCACTCGCCAGGCGCGATAATCATTGCGGAATAGATTTCCCAGGCTCTGACCGTAGCCGCCGATGAACTTCTCCGGCGGCGCGCCGAATGGGAACGGCGGCAGTGCAGGCAGCCCGGCGATTTGCGAAAGCCGGTTGACGCGAGCAAAGAGCTGTTCCTGGCTCGCCGAAATCGGATTCAAATCCCTGCGCTCTTTGCCGGCCAGACCGAATGTTCCATAACTCGCGATCAGATCAATTCGTGGTTTCGTCTGGTCGCGGAAGTAATCAACGTCAATGTTGTTCAACTCGCCGCGCAGCCGGAATTGCTCCATCTCCGGGCGATTTTTGAACGCGATTTTTAACGCGTCGTCGAAGGGCATCGGCGCAGACGAATCCAACTCCGGTTTCTCGACCGGCGTCAGCGCGGCGCTCCACATCTCCGTGGCGCCAGGCGCGAGCGTCAGCGCTTTGAGGGCGTTTTCGGCGCGCTGGATCGTTTCGACAGCGGCTTCGGCCTCATCGGTTCTTCGTTCGACCTCGACTCGCGCCGAGACTACGTCGACCTGGGCGATCGCGCCTTGCTGGACCAGGCGCTGGTTGTGCGCGAGCTGCGATCGCGCCAGTTCGACCGATTCGCGTTTGATCTCTTCGTCGCGCAGCGCGAAAACCAGGTCCCAGTAAGCCCGTTCGACCTGGGCGACGATCTCGATTGCGCGCTGGCGGAACTGGCTGTCTGAAAGGTCGAGCCGCTTCTTGGCGATCTTGATCTGCCGGCGAGGCTCGTCGATCCGGCGGTCGCGAAAGAGCGGCTGCGCGAATTCGACGCTCAGGCCCGTGGTGAATTGCGGGTTGAGGGCGTTGAACAGATTCTGGCTCGTCGCGCGACTCTGATCGAAGACCGCCTGTACTCTCCCGCCCTGCCACGGCAGGCGTTGCGTGATTTTGCTCGTCCCGGCAAAGTCGGTCGTCTTCAAACTGCCGTCGGCGCCGCCCGCGAGCAGCGACGCGACGGGCGTCACTCTGTGGTCATAAAAGACGCCGGCGGTCAGCGCCGGATCGTAATGGCCTCTCGCCGCGCGCAGATCGAATTCGTTCATCCGCGCGTTGAGTCGTTCGATTTCAATGTCGCGGTTATTTTCCAGCGCCATCATCACCGCCTCGCGCAGCGTGAGCGATACGCGGTTTGAAGTTCGAACTCCAACCCTCCGCTCCGGCTCCGCGGCCGGCGTCTGCGCCGCGGCTTTGAACGCCGGCGTCAGTGACGCGACGATCAACAGCAAATTCAAGCTAATCAGTTTTTTCATTTTTTCTCTCTCCTTCGGTGATTTCTTCAACCAGAGCCTTCATCAACACATCAGCCGCAATCAGTTCGACTCCGGCCGCCGCCATCAGCTTCAATAACCTCCCTCCTTCTTCATCAACGAAGCTGACGTCGGTCAATTCAACGAGGACGCGCGGTGGAGGCTGTGCGGTCGTCGCTTGACGCCAACAGCTTTCCAACTCGCGCGCCCAGGCGCCCACCAACCTCCCTTCGATTTTTAAGCGGGTCGCCCCTTTGTCGTTGTGAACTGTGATTCTGAGCATGATCAGTGGTTACCGATTTGAAAGTTCAAGTCATCCTACTTAAAGCTTTTTCGTGATCGTCCTCGCGGCGGCGTAGGCCTCCACCGGTGACAGAAGCACGATCAGCAGCCAGAGGGGAACGGTTGCGATAACGGCCACCAAACGTGTCGAGCCCCGGCCGGCGCGATATGACAACGATTTAGCCGACAGGCTCTGCGCGACGATGTTGACCAGCGTGCCGGAGAGTGATTGATAAGTCGCCTTGTCGTCGCCTAGCGGTCTGGTCTCATAGCCGGGCAGGTCCGAAGTGAGCGCCGCTGTGACGTAACTGTCATTCTGATGGACGCCACAGTGGCGGCAGAACCTGTCCTTCGTGAGCAACTCGCCGCCGCAAGTCGGGCATTGCTTGATGGCGACAGCTTCTTTTGTTTGTGCGGTAATCATCATCACAACCTCCCGAGCGTCTTCAGCTCCTTTCGTTATCGTTTCCTCCGACGCCTGCTGATTGGGCAATTGCCCTGCCAGATTGCGATAAGAATTAGGCGTGCAGTTAAAGGTGTGGAATATTTGGAGTTGCGATGAGGGAGAGAATTGTGGCGGGCGGCGCCGATGACGAATGCCGAAGAGTTCGGCGCCGATATGTCGGCATGCGCCGACCTTTCGGCGCTATTTTGAGCGGGAGATGCCCAGCTTCTGCATCTTTGATTGAAGCGTCGTGCGTTTCATTCCCAGACGGGCCGCGGCGCCGTTGGGACCGCCGATCACCCAGTTGGCCTCGCCGAGCGCCCGGACTATATGGTCACGCTCGGCGTCTTCGAGCGTCGAGATGTTCACGGGGACGGCGGGCGCCGATGATTTCAATTCGGAGAGCGAGACCTCGAGGTCGGAGCCTTGGGTCAGGACGACGGCGCGTTCGATGAAATGTTCGAGTTCACGGACATTGCCGGGCCAGCGGTAGTTTGTAAGCGCCGTCATGACTTCGGCCGGAATGGCCTCGATGCGTTTCTTTAAACGCCGCGCGTATTTTTGCGTGAAGAATCTTGTCAGCGCGGGAATGTCTTCGGGCCGCTCGCGCAAGGGCGGAATCGTAATTGGGAAGACGTTGAGCCGGTAATAAAGATCGCTGCGATATTTTTTGTCCGCGACCAGTTGTTCCAGATCGGCGTTGGTCGCCGCGATCAAGCGGACATCAACCTTCTGGGTTCGCGCGCTGCCCAATCGCTCGAATTCCTGTTCCTGCAGCACGCGCAGCAGCTTCGGCTGCAACTCATGCGGGATGTCGCCGACCTCATCCAGAAACAACGTGCCTTTGTGCGCCAGCTCGAATCGCCCGACGCGTTGCGCGATCGCGCCGGTGAAGGCGCCCTTCTCGTGGCCGAACAGTTCGCTTTCGAGCAGCCCGGTCGGTATGGCCGCGCAATTGATTTTGACCAGCGTGCGTTCGCCGCGCCCGCTCAGGGAATGGATCGCGCGCGCGATCAGTTCCTTGCCCGTCCCCGTTTCGCCGCGAATCAGAACGGTGGAATCGGTGGGCGCGACAGTTTCGACCTGTTTAAGGATGCGTTTGAACGAGGGGCTCGCGCCGATCAGTTCTTCGAAGTTGTGCTCGGTGCGGATTTCGTCTTCGAGGTAGAGTTTTTCCCTGGCGAGCTTGTCCTTGAGCGCGTCTATTTCCTGGTAAGCCAACGCGTTTTCAACCGCGATGGCGACCTGCCCGGCGATCTGCATGAACAACTCTCCGTCGTCATGGCTAAAGGCGGCGTCGGTTTTGCTGACGATGCTCATGGCGCCGATCACGCGATTATGACGAAGTAGCGGCGCCGTACAGCTTGATCTCAATCCATATTCGAGAACGCGCCTGAAGTATTCCGATGAAAACTTATGCGCGTCGCCCGGCCCGATGACCACTACTTGCTTCGTGGCAATGGCCAGCCCGGGAGGTGTTCCGTCGAGGGGCACGAGCATCCCTTCCTCAAGAAATCTTTGTCCGTCCCCGCCATCCATCGCGTGAGCGCGCAGCTCCCGCTTCTCCTTGTCGTAAATGCCCATAACAGCGAAATCGTGCCCAAACACTTGGCGCAGACTGCCGGAGACCGCGCGGAATAGCGCGGGCAGATCGAGCGCGGAAGCGATAGCGTTGTTCAGATTGAGCAGCAATTGCGAGCGTTGCGACTGGCGATTCGCTTCTTGTTCCGCCACGCGCGCGCGCTCGAAGTTGAGCGCGTTCTCGACCGCGATGGCGATCTGATTGGCGATATGGCTGAGCAATTCCTGATCAGCCTCCGAAAAGGCGTCTTCGCGAAAGCTCCCTACTCCCAGAAAGCCGAGTTTCCTGCCATGCGCGATTAGCGGCACGACGCCTCCCGACATGATTCCTGCTTCGATAAGACGCCTGTCGAAATCGTGGGACGGGATCGTAGGGTCAGGGCGACTCATAAAGACGGGGCGGCCGGAAAGGAAAGCCATTCCGCCGACGCTGCCTTCGAGCGGCATTGGCGTTCCTTCTTCTATTGGAGGCAAGTTGTCCGGCAGGTCGAACATGTATGCGCGAAATTGATTTGTTTCAGGATCGTAAAGCGAAATACCTGTGACGTCGGGCCGCAACACTTCACGCAGGCAGGAGGAGACGGCCCGGACGAGTTCCCGCAAATCGAGTTGCGTAACGACCGCGTTATTGGTTTCCAGCATCAGGCGCTCGCGCTCGAACCGGCGCCTGGCTTCCTGCTCGGCCTTTCGCGCCCGCTCGAAGTTCAGCGCGTTTTCCACGGCGATCGCCGCTTGATTGGCGATCTGACAAAGCAGCTCCTTATCGTCATCGGAATAAGCATACTCGCGCTTGTTTGCGAAGCCCAGGGTTCCCAGCTTGCGCCCCTGCGCGATGAGCGGAATGTTGCCACCCGATCTATAACCGTCCTCATAACCCTGCCTTTCATAATCGGAAATCAGGCCGTTTAAATCGATCTTGTCCATGAAGACCGGCTGACCGGAGGTGAAGGCTAATCCGGGGAGAGTGTTTTCGATCGGGATTCCGAGCCATTCTTCCTTGATAGTCAGATCCGACGGGAAATCGGCTGCAATGGGGCGCAATTGACCGCTTTCCTCATCGAACAGGTTCACCCCAACGATGTCATTTCGCATCACTTCGCGAATGCCGGAAGAGATCACCTTAAGAATTTCCCGCAGATCAAGTTTCGATACGACTGCGGTGGTGATCTTCAGCATCAGTCGCAGGTGATCGAGCTTGCGCGCCAACTCCCGTTCCGCATCAAGCGCCCGCCCGAAATTCAGCGCGTTATCCACGGCGAGCGCCGCTTGATTGGCGATCTGACAAAGCAGTTCCTTATCGTCATCGGAATAGGCGTACTCGCGCTTGCTGGCGAAGCCCAGGGTTCCCAACTTGCGCCCCTGCGCGATGAGCGGAATGACGCCACCCGATCTATATCCGAGTTCGTAGGCTCGCATGGCCTCATCAGAACTTGATCCGTCTAAATCCGGGGCGTCCGTGAAGATCGGTTTACCAGTGGTAAAGGCTAATCCCGGGATTGTGCCTTCGAGAGGTATGGATACTGATTCAACATCGATAGTAATCTCAGACTGAGAATTGATGGCGAAAGTGCGCAATTGACCGGTTTCATGATCGAACAGGTCCACGCCGACGATGTCATTCCCCATAACCTCACGAATGCTGGAGGTAATAAAGAGAAGAAGTTCCTTCAGATCTAGTTGAGAAACCCCGGCGTTGGTGATCTTCAGCATCAACCGCAGGTGATCGAGCCGGCGCGCCAACTCCCGTTCCGCCGCGCGCGCCCGTTCATAGTTGAGCGCGTTATCGACCGCGATCGCCACCTGATTGGCGACCTGAACAAGAAATCCCTTGTCGTCATTCGAAAATGCATTCTCGCGCTTGCTGGCGACGCCCAGGACTCCCAGTTTTCGGCCTTGCGCGATCAATGGGATGCTGCCGCCAGATCTATAGCCATCTTCGTGAATCCGCCTGGCGTAATAGGAATTGAATCTTTCCGGATCAGGTTTATCCACAAAGACGGGCTGACCTGTGGTGAAGGCAAGCCCGCCGGTAGTGCCTTCGAAAGGAATCTCGACCCCCTTCTCCCTGAAAGGATGTCCTGGCTGGAATTGGGTCGAAAATGCAACCAGTTTTTTGCTTTCGTGATCGTAAAGGCCTACGCCGACAGTATCGCAGCCCATCGCGTCGCGGATGCTGGCGGAGATGACGTCAAGCAATTCCCGTAAATCGAGCTGAGAAACAACCGTATTGGTGACGCGCAGCATCAACCGCAGATGGTCGAGATTGCGCGCCAACTCCCGTTCCGCCTCACGCGCGCGCTCGAAATTGACCGAATTCTCGACCGCGATGGCGACCTGATCGGCGACCTGGGTGAGCAGTCCCAGGTCCTCTTCCGTGAACTTGTCCTCTTGTGTACTCCCTATCCCGATAATGCCGAGCTTTCGGCCGTGTGAAATAAGCGGCGCCAGACAGGCTGATTTCCGGCTGCCCTCGGCCGGTCGTTGCCCCAGATCGACGGGGAAGCGCTCCGGGTCCGGCCGCTTGAGCAAAAGTGGCTGTCCTGAAGTAAACACTAAACCCGCGGGCGTCCCTTCCAAAGGTATCGCCATCCCTTTCTGAAAAGCGGCGAACTGTTCATAGGCGACATTCTCGTACTCTCGCAACAGGTTCTGTTCGGGTTCGTAGAGCGCAATTCCCGCCCCTTCGTGCGGCAGGACGCCGAGCAGACTCGCGGATATCGTTTTCACCAGGGCGCCGAGTTCAAGATGCGAAACGATGGCGTTGTTAATGTCCAGTAACAGCCTGATGCGATCCCGTTCGCGCGCCGCCCGCCGCTCGGCCTGACGCGCCCGATCGAAACTGAGCGCGTTTTCAACCGCCAGCGCGATCTGACCGCCGATCTGGGTCAGCAGCTCCGCGTCCGATTCGGAGAAGGCTTCCTCGCGGAAACTCATGACGGTCAGGACGCCAACCGCGGCGCCGTGCGCGATCAGGGGCACGCTGCAGCCGGATTTCACTCCTTCGGCGCGGAGAATTTTTACGAGAGGCGTGGATGCGAACCTTTCTTGATCAAGATTGCTGACAATCACGGTCTGCCGCGAAGTGAAAGCCACCCCCGAAGGGGTCCCTTCCATTGGGAAGACCACTCCCTCTTCGAAGATATCTTTATCTTTAGGAAAGTCGAGCGCGTGCGCGCGCAACTGCCGGCTCTCCGCGTCGTACAGCACTAACCCCGCGACGTCGTGATAAATCACCTTGCGAAGGCATGGGGAGATGGCGCGCAGGAGTTCCCGTAGATCGAGATGCGAGCCCACCGCGTTATTAATTTCGAGCAGCAGTTGCGAATGGTCGCGATCCCTTGCCGCTCGCCGCTCGGCGGAGCGTACATTTTCAAAATTAATCGCATTGTCAATGGCGACCGCAACCTGCCTGGCCACCTGCGTCAAAAACTCCAAATCGTCATCGTTCCAGACCACATTCTTCACGCTCGAGAATCCCAGCGCGCCCAAACGTCTGCCTGCCGAAGTGAGCGGGAGGGCGCAATAAGACTTCACGCCGTTCTGGCGCGCCCATTTGTTGAACTGAGGAAAGCGGGTTTCTCGCGCGGCGTCCTGAATGATCAATGGCTCCTGCGTCTTCCAGGCCCAGCCGCTGGGTACATCGTCAACCGGCATTTCGGCGGGACCGATCAACCCCTCGGGCTGAGGCGGTTCAAGCATGTGGATGCGCATGACGTCGCGCGCCGGATCGTAGAGCAATGTCGAGACCCAGTCGAAATCGACCACTGCGCGCAAGTGCTGCGCGAGGTTGCGGAAAAGCGAGGCAAGGTCGCGATTCGAAGCTATCGCTTCCGAGATCTCCAGCAGCGTCTGGTACTGCTGGATCCTTACTTTATCGCTTTGTCGCTGGGTCTCCAGGCTCATACGATCCTTTCGGGAAATTATTGATAGCTAAAGCGCCGGCAAAGGCAGGCGCATCATAGCATACGCGACCCGATCAGGAATCCTTGTGGAAGGCTTAGAGTTACGGCGGAGTGGTTTGAGATTGAGTAGGGACAGGGAAGCGGCCCCCCTTCCAAACCCGCATTTTTCAAGGCTGAGATTTAGAGCGGTAATCAGATCATTGTGCGGGTTAATAGAACGCGGATGACGCGGATAGAGCGGATTGACGCCGATCGTTTCCGGTTTTATCCGCGATGATCCGCGCCCGTCCGCGTCATCCGCGTTCAATTGGCGTCTTCTTTTGTTTCTGAGGTGATCTCCGCAACGATGGAGGCCATCAGCAGATTCGCCGCCGAAAGTTCCGCGCCGCGGCGATGCATCTCGCCGAGCAATGCTTTTCCCTCCTCGCTCACCCAGCTCACTTCCGTCAGGTCAACGCGGATGGCGGCGCCTTCGCCGGCTTGCTCCCAGCAATTCCGCAGTTCGTTCACCCAGGCGCCGGCCAGCCTTCCTTCCAGCTTGAAGGTAGTGACTCCGGCGCCGTTGTTGTTTGTGATCTTTAGCATTGTGTTTCATTACTGTTGCTTTTCGCTTCCGCTCTTGCCATAGACGCTGGAAAAGCCCATTCCCAGAATGACTGCGCAGAAACCAATGAATAGAAGCATGAAAAGCATGATTACGAATTCCAGCATTTCTCTCCGTTCTCCTTTCTTTGAGCGGTACAGCAGATCAGGTTTGCAGCCTATTCAATGCCGGTGATAACTATCCCGCCACAATGCAAACGCCCGTAGAATCAGAACGCTGCCCAGTGCGGCGTAAAACAGCGCATAACAACTGACTAAAACCATGACGATCATCCGTCCCACTCCATCCCTTCTTGAGACTGGGGCGGAATTGGCCTGTCGTCTCCTCGAACTTCCTGCTCTACATGCATATGCCCGTCGGCGGTTTCCCACTTCACCAGCTTCAAGTCGAGCACGAAGATGGCGTAGATCACCGGGACCAGCAGTAAGGTCACAAAGGTGGCGACGCTCAGGCCGCCGATCTGCGCGTAGCACATCGGCTCCCACAGCGGCCCGCCGTGCGAGGCCAGCGGGAAGAGCGCAAACACCGTGGCGCCGACCGTGATCATCACCGGCCGCAGCCGCATAATCCCTGCGTCCAGCAGCGCCTCGCGCAACTGCGCGCCCCGCTCGCGCGCTTCCTCAATGAAGTCGAAGAGCACAATGACGTGGCTGACGATCACTCCCACCAGGCTCACGCAGCCGAGGAAGGCCATGAATCCGAACGGCGTTCCCATCACCCACAGCGCCGCGAACGCGCCGACCATCCCGAAGGGAATCGCCGCGAACACGATCAGGGGCTTGATCGCGTGTTTGAACTGAAAGACCAGCGCCAGGAAGATGGCGACGATGGAGATCAAAAGCACGATCGCCAGGTTCTTAAAGCCCTTCACCTGATCTTCCTCCTCGCCTCCGATCTCCATTTTGTAGCCGGGCGGCAGCGCGGCCGCGAAAGCCTTCAGTTTTTCGCGCGACGCGCGCATCACTTCCGAAGGCAGCGCGCCGTCCTTGGGAAAGCACGAGACCGTGATGGTTCGGAACTGATTCCGGCGCCGCAGTTTTTCGGTTTGCATCTCGTGCTCGACCGACGAAACCACGCCGAGCGGCACGCGCCCCGCCCCTTGCGAGGAATAGACGTAGAGATTGTTGATGTCGGCGAGCTGCGCGCGCTCCTCCATTCGCAGCCGCGCGACGACGGGAATCTGCTTGTCGCCCTCGCGCAGGCTGGTCACCCGTTGACCGCTGATCGCGGTGGACGAGGCGGCGGCGACGTCGTAATTGGAGACGCCAGCGAGATTCGCGCGGTCGGGATCGGTCCGCAGCCTGACGGTGAAGCTTTCGTCGCCCCAGTCGTCGCGGACGCGCGTCGTGAGCGAGGACTCGCGGAAAATGTCTTTGACCCGTTCGGCCTCGGCGCGCAAGCGGGCCGCGTCGTCGCCCGAAATCCGGACCGCCACTGGCAACCCTACGGCTTTGCCCGTTTCGAGCTGGCGCACGTCAATGCGCGCTCCGGCGATCTCCGCCGACAAGGCTTTCTGCAGCGGCTCTATTAAATGGCCGGTGTCGTGTTTGTCATTGACCTGAATGACGATCTGCGCGTAATTGAGTTGCTGCAGTTCGGGCGAGACGGAGGACCAGAAGCGCGGGCCGCCACCGCCAACGAACGTCGTCAGCGATCGCAACACGTCGGGGCTTTTATGCTCCTCGCCGTATTTTTCGATCTCTCGGCGAATTACTTCTTCGGCGCGAAGGGCGGCCTCGTTCGTCGCGGCGAGCGGCGCGTCTTCCGGCAGCCACACGTCCACGTAGGAGAGATGAGACAGATCCTTCGGGAAGAATGACGGCTTGAGCCGGCTCGCGAAAAATCCGCCGAGCGCCAGAAAGACCATCGAAGCGGCCAGGAACTTCCAACGGTGGTTGATGGCGGCGTTCCCGACCCGGTAATAAAACGCAGCGAAGCCCTTTTGGCGCCCGTCTTCGCGTTGTGTAGAAGTCAACCGGAGCCGAGTCAGTATCGAGAACGATAGCGAGCGCAGCTTCTGCCAGCGGCTCGTCGTGGGAAATTCGCCCGGCGCCTCTCGCGGCTCCGATTTCGGCCGCAACAGGTAATATCCGAGCAGCGGGATGAACGTCATCGAAACCAGCCGCGAAGCCACCAGCGAACAGGTCAGCACCACGGGCAGCGAATAGATGATTTCGCCTGTCGCGCCTTCCAGGAGCAGGAACGGCAGGTAGGCGACGATGTTCGTCACGGTCGCGTACAGGATCGCAGACGCCAGCTTCGTCGGGCCGAGCCACGCCGAGATCACGGACGGATGCCCGGCGGCCAGGTCGCGTTTGATCGCGTCGCCCGCGACGACCGGGTCGTCCACCAGCAATCCGAGCGCGATAATCAGGCTGGCGACCGAGACCTGCTGCAGGTCAATGCCCAACGCGTGCATCATCCCGAAAGTCATCAGCAGCGTGATCGGCATTGAGAGCGCCATCAGCGCCGCCGAGCGCCACTCCCAGAATCCGATCAGCGAAATGATGACCACCAGGATTACGGCCTCGTACAGGCTGTTCATAAACAGGTCTATGTTCTCTCGCACCTGCAGCGGCTGGTCGGAGGTCCGCGCCATTACCAAATCTTCGGGCAGACGTTTTTTCAAATCCGCGAGCGTGGCGTCGATGGCCGCGCCGAACTCCGCGATCTGTTCGCCGGAGCGCATCTGCGCGGACAGGGTGACGGCGCGCGTGCGGCGCCACACGCCCTGCGCGTCGCGCCAGTTGTAGTAATTCAGAAAGCGCGCCGGGCTGTCGTAACCGCGCACCACGTCCGCCAGATCGCGCAGGTAGACCGGCGCCCCGTTATCCGAAGTCGCCAGCGCCACCTCGCCGATCTCTTTCTCGCTTTTGAATTCGCCGGTCGGGTCGATCGACAGGTTTTTGCCGCCGGCCTCGAGCTGCCCGCCCGGCAAGGTGATGTTGCGCGCGCTCAAGATGTCGGGCAGCTTTGCGTTCTTGATGCCGTACGCCGCGAGCCGTTCCTGCGAGTAGTAAAGAAAGACTCTCTCCTCAAGCAGCCCGGTGCGCGAAACTTTGGAAACCATGGGAAGGGTCTTGATGGTCTTCTCGATCAGGTCGGTGAATTGATCCATCTCCCGGTAACTGTACTTGTCGCCCGCCACCGCCGCGATTTTCTCCCGTGTCTCGCGCGGATCGCGGATCACCGCGATCGGCCACGAATCGGGATGGAATTCGGCGGCCTGCAAACGCTCACGCACGAAGGTCTCCGCCGCCTTGAGCAAAGCGGCGTCGTCCACGCCGACCGCCGCGTCCACGCCGATGAACCCGGCGCCTTCGAGCGGGCGAGCGTCGCTGATCAGGTTTTGCTCGCGCAGGTATTCGACGAAAAGATCGCGATGCTTGCGGACCGGTTGCAGATTGGCGCCGGCGAGGGATTGCGGCACACAGGCGACTAACGCGGCTCGGCCCGATGCCACGTTCGTAGTCCGGCCTTCAGGCGGAAAGCTTTGTCTTTGATCGCTTCCACCTGAAGGGGGGGCTACGAACTGCGCGCGCGCTTGCTCGATGACAGGCTGAATCGCTTTCGCGCGTAGCTCTATCTCAAGGTCGCTGGCCTTCGGACTCGCGACTGTGAGCATCAACGCCGCCGTGTCACCGAAGTCCTTGATGAAGTTGATCGGCCCCGCGCCCTCGGGAAGGTCGTGGATGCCGTCCAGCTTGAGTTTGATGTCGTCGAGTTCCTTGCCCGTCTCTTTCAGATTTTCATCCAGTTCGAGATAGACAACCGACAAACCGGTGCGTGATATGGATTCGATCTTCGTCACCTTGGCGTTCGCCGCCATCTGCGTTTCGACCTTTTTGGTGACGAGCTGTTCGATCTTCTCCGCGCTCGCCCCGCGCCATGGGGTGAGCGCGACCGCTATCTGTACCTGAACCTCCGGGTCCTTGCGCTGCGGCATGCTCATGTAACCGTAAACGCCCCACACGCATGTGGCGATGAGCAACACCCAGGCCACGTGCCGCGTCTCGACAAAGAAGCGGGCGGTGTTATGTGTTTTGTTGATGATCTCGGTGTCGCTGCGATGTTGTGACATAAGATTTCTCCAGTAGGGCAAACTGGCAGTTTGCCTTGACTCCATCGATGCGGTCATCGGGATAACCAGGCAAACTGCCAGTTTGCCCTACCCTCGCGCCAATAGTTTTTACGGAATCACCTGAACCGCCTGTCCGTCGAGCGTCATCGTCGCGCCGGACGTGATGACGCGTTCGCCGGCGCTGACGCCTTCCAGCACGGTGATCGTGTTGCCGAAGGCTTCGCCCAATTTGACGAGACGGGAACGAGCGATCGATTTGCCGCCTTTCTCTTCCACCACGAACACGGCGTATTGATCTCCGTTATTCCGGGCGCGCACGACGGCGGAGACGGGGACGACGGCGACCGGCTCTTGCGGCTTGACCGCGGCCACCTCCAGCGACGCGATCATTCCGGACCTGAGCGCCTGGCTCGGATTGGGAATCGATACTTCGATATCAAAGACGCGGCTTTTCGGATCGGCTGCGGGCGAGATGCTCGTGATCTGGCCGTGAAACTCTGCGCCCGGCAGAGACTCGGTCGTAATCGTCAATTCGCCGCCCAACTTCAGTTTGCCGACAGTAAGGTCCGGCACGCCGAAAACCGCTTTGACCGAAGCCAGGTCGGCGATCACGAAGCCGGCGGCGCCGGGCGAGACGAGCGCGCCGACCTCGACGCTTCGCTTCAATATGACGCCGTCCATCGGCGCGCGGAGCGCGGTGTCCTGCAACGGAATCGAAGCCTCCGTGATTCGCGCCTGAGAATTATTGACCCTGGCCCGCAGCGCCTCGATTTGCGCGCCGGCGGCGCGCTCTTTCGCTTCGAGCATGGCGACCTGCGACCGCGCGGCGGCGCGTTTGGCTTCGGCGGCTTCGAACTGCGACTTCGCCGCGTCGTAATCTTTCTTGGTATAACTCTCACTGGAAAAGAGGTTCTTCGCACGGTCGAAATCCAGCCGCGCTCTTTCCATCGCCGCGTCCGCCTCGGCCAGTTGCGCTTTGCCCGACGCGACGGCCGATTGCGCTTCGGCTTGCTGCGCGAAGCTCGATTCCAGCGTCGACCTGGCCTCGGACGCCTGCGACTCGGCCTGGCTGACTCGCGCCGCATACTCGCCCTGGCGCACGCTCGCCAGCGCGGTCCCTCTCGTCACGACGTCGCCCGCCTGCAAGTCACGCTTCCGGCCGTCCACGCCGCGCGCCTGAAGAATACGATCCACGTAGCCGCCGACTTTGAACGCCAGCTCCACTTGCTTCATCGGCTATATGTTGGCCGAATAACGAACGCCCTTGCC
>DATEMG010000435.1:0-5011 GCA_035275805.1 Blastocatellia bacterium | reverse complement strand
CTCGCGGTACTGATCCGGCAAGCCTTTCCGTACATGCAATCGCAATCTGATTTAGAACCTGAATCGCGCTTGCAGTTCGACGACACGCCCGGACAAGCCCGCGTTGGCAATGCCGAAATTCGGGTTGTTGTTCACTGTATTCGTGGCCGAATCGAATCTGCCGATCGTGACGGCGTTACTGCCGAAATTGAACGAAGCCAGATTCAGTTTGTTGAAGACGTTGAAGAAGTTGGCTCGCAGCTCCAGATTCGCGCCTTCTCCCAGGATTTTGGGCAGGCGTGTCTCCTTCACCAGGCTGAAATCGACATTGAAATAATTCGGCCCTCGAAACGAATTGCGCCCGATGCCCGGAGGCGCGACGGAGCCGTCCGCCTGTTTGAAAACGACGAAAAAGGGCGCTCCGCCGCCGGGGAAGTTCGTCCCATTGATAAATGCGTCATTCGACGTGTCAATATCACTTGGACCTGTGTAACCTTGCGGCCGCACCGGACTAAGGTTCTGGCCGCCTGGCGTGCTGGTGGATCCGTCCACAACCGGTGTGAATGGGAACCCGGTACGTTTGGTCAGAACGCCGCTGATCCTCCATCCGCCAAACGCTTTTGCCACAAAGTTATTGCCTCTGAAAAACGGCAGGTCATAGACGCCGGAGAGCGTGAAAAAATGCTTCACGTCAAAATCCGATGGGCCGCGTTCCGTGCTGTTATCCTGCGGAAAGGTCTGGTTCGTCACGAAGCCGGGGCCTTCGTACGAAAGCTGGTCAATGCTCTTGCTGAAGCGATAGTTGGCTTGCAGCGACAGCCCTTTTGAAAAGCGCCGCGAGAGACTGAGCAGGAGCGCGTTGAAGTTCGAGTTCGTGTCCGGCTGCGAAAAAAATATACTGCCGAACGCATTATCATTAGCGCTAATGTCCAGAAATTGCTGATTGGTTAAGCGAACCAGTTTATGCCCTGCGCTGGCCTGATAACCGACGGTCGCCGTCAAGGCGTAAGCTAACTCGTGCTGGATCTCAAGTGAATAGACATAGACGTACGGCGTTCTGGCATCCTGCTGAATGCCGTAAATTTCAACCGCGCCGCCAATCGCTCCGCCCGTCACCGGATCAATGCCCTTGCCGAGCGCCGGATTTCTCGGATAACTGGTCAACGAACCGCTGGAACCAGTGGCATAGAGAATCGTCCCGCCGGCGAAGGGAGAGCCGAAGTCCGTCGAGGCCGTGCCGCAACACAAGCCGAATCGCGCGAAGAATGGCGGATTGCCGCGCACGTTGTTCTGCGGCGCGACGGGGATGCGGTTATAGGCGAGGCCGAACCCCCCGCGAATTACTGATTGGCCCTCTTTAAACAGGCCGCCGATATTCCATCTCGGGCTGTAGGCGAAGCCGAAGCGCGGGGCGAAGTTGTTCCTATCCGGCTCGTAGAGCCTATCCACCGCGCGTACCTGGGCGGCCCCCAGATTGCCCGGCGTGAAAAAGAGGTTCGCCAGCTTCCCATTCTTCTCCGTCAAAGGCACGAAGTACTCGTACCGGACGCCGAGGTTGAGCGTCAGGTTCGGACGAACTTTCCAATCGTCCTGCGCGAAGCCCGCGTAATAAGGCGTGCGGAAATAGCGTTGTGCGTCGGCGGGATCGCCAGTTCGCGGATCGGCGTTGACGCCCTCGAAGATCGGCGTATCGTTGGCCAGATTGAACAGGCCGCTGAAGGAATAGACCGGGCGCGATCCGCCTGACAGATCACTGTTGTCCTGCTCTTTACGCACGACCACGCCGAACTTCAGGGCATGGGAGCCGGCGGTCTTACTCAGCGTATCGCTGAATTCAAAGACGTTCTGCGCAAAGATGCCTGGCGTGCCCTCACCTTGGGGCGCGCCGAATCGGATGCGCCCCCCTATCGGCAAGCCTTCGACTTCGACGCGCGGGATGCCGAAATTGACGTCGGCGGCGTCCGCCATCTGATCGATACTGAATCGCGTCGCATTGAATCGCGCTTCATTGATCAGCGTCGACGAAAAGACGCGGGTATACAGGAACGTTCCCGAAGAATTGAACGGTTTGAAGGGCAGATCAGCCATCGGGCGACCCTGCGCCCCCCCGTCGCTGCCGAAATTACTCAGCCGCGTGAGATACGTGCTGAAAGCGAAGGTGTCTTTTTCGGTCGGGGTGAAATCGAGGCGCAAGTTGTATTGATTGCCGCGATTCCGCCCGGGCAGGGCGAACTGTACTTCCTGAATATCTGGGATGCCGTCTAAACCGCCGCCTGTCGGGTTCCCCAGAGAGACATATTGACCTGGCGCGCCTGTTAGTGAGCCGATGTCAAGTCCGTTCCCCACGACGCGGCAGCGATCCGCATCGTTATTGAATATTCCGCAACTCGGCGTCAGCACGTTGAAGATGCGCGGTTCGACGCCGCCGGCCGAAAGCACTTTCGCCGTCACGCTGTTCGGGCGTTCTTGCAGCAGGAGCTGTCGGAACTGCGGCGTTTCTACATAAGCCCTGCCCGAATTATTCGAGCTGTTCCGCAATCCTTCGTACGAAAAGAAAAAGAACGATTTGTCTTTGCCGCCGAATGTCGCCTTTCCGCCCTGGCCGAATCGCGGCAACGGCAGCGGGCCGCCCAAACTGCCGCCGAACTGGCGAAGATAATCGTTGACGCGAACGCGCGCGGCGTTATTTGGGCCGCCGTACTTATTAAAGGCGTTCAGCTCCGGCGAATTGTATTTGAAGAATGACGAACCGTGCAGGTCGTTAGTCCCGTTTTGCGAAACGACTCGAATCTGCGCGCCTGAATTGCGCCCGTCTTCGGCCGAATAGCTGTTCGCGAGGACGCGAATCTCTTTGACCGATTCCTGATTCGGCGTGACGAGCGCCGCGCCGCCCCAGTTGAAACTGTTGACGCTGACGCCGTCAATCTGGAAGTTGTTGGAGGAGAGCCGCTGGCCGTTGGCGGAAATCTGAACCTGATTCTCCGTTTGGAAGATAGAGTTGTTAGACCCGCCCGGCCCCGTCGTATTCGGAAGATTGACCGCGTTTCCATTACCGGATCGCGCGCCGTCGCCGAAGACACCCGGAGTCAGACGCAGGAGTTCATACGGGTCGCGCCCGACCTGCGGCAACTGGCGAATCTCAACAGTCGAAATCGCGCGGGAGACGTTCGCGTTCTCGGTTTCGAGCGCGACCGCCGTTTCGCCCGATATTGTGACGGTTTCGCTGACGACGCCTGTTTCCATCACCACATGAACGCCGGTGATCGCCTCGGCGCTGACCGTGATTTTTTCAAATTCCTTTTTCTTGAAGCCTTCGCGTTCGACGGTCAGTTTATATGCGCCCGGAGCGAGCGACGAAAAACGATAGAAGCCATCACTGCTGGCGGTCGCTTCGGTCTTTCGTCCGCTCTCTTTGTTGACAAGCGTGACTTTTGCTCCGGCGATAACCGCTCCGGACGCGTCCGCGACTGTTCCTTGAATGCCGGCGTTGAACTGCGCCCAGGCCGCCGTAGAACATAACCCGCTGAGCAGCAGCGCGAATAGCAGACGCCGGGCGCCGCGAGAAATAGTTGAATGTCCTTGCTGCATGGCTAATCCCTCCCTAGCTGGTGTTGAGCAAAAAATACCCCCATCAGAGTAAAAACTCTTCAGAGGGAGAGCGATTTCATAATTGGAATCCCAGCAAAGCCAGTTCGGAGGTCGAAAGGAATAGTAGTCTCGCCCGTCTTGATCTTATAGTCTTTGAGAATTAAATCCTCCCACTCGAAAACGCCATGGCCTTGCGCCGTGGTATCTCACGTCTGTAATACCTCTCCCTCCTTCTCCCAGATATCAATGTGAAGGCCTGTGGCGTCTTACGCTCTGTTGCAGGATTTAATTCTCAAAGATCTCAAGGCCGCCAATGAATCGTTTTAGTATAACGATTTAGTAAAACGATACAGTAAATATCATTGGTCTTAAACCTGAGTCAAGAGTGAATTTATAAACTGACACTCTCAAGCTTGATTTGGCGGAATTAGCGTGCGACTATTGGCGCCGATGTCTCGACGCGATGGAAAAAGCGCAAAGCGCGAATCGAAAGTTAAGAAGGAGGATGGTCCCGTCAGCTTGAAAGGGCTGGCGGCGCATCTCGGGCTCTCTCCGACGACGCTCTCGCTGGTACTCAACGACTCACCCCTGGCGAACACTATCCCGCAGGAAACGAAAGATCGCATCCTCGTGGCCGCGCGCGAGTTCAACTATCGTCCAAACTTCATCGCGCGATCGCTGCGCTCGGCTCGCACCTACACGCTCGGCGTGCTGGCGCCCGAGATCAGCAGCGGCTATGCGTCCGAGGTCCTCGGCGGGATCGAAGAGCATCTGCTCAAGGAGGGTTACTTTTACTTCGTCGCCAGCCATCACCACCGCCCGGAGTTGCTGAAACAGTATACGCAATTATTGATGGAACGCTGTGTCGAAGGCTTGATCGCGGTAGACACGCCGCACCTCGCCCCCCCGGCGTCGCCGACAGTGTGCGTCTCCGGGCACGATAATGCGCCGGGGGTAACCAATATCACGCTCGATCATGAGCGCGCCGCAGTCCTGGGGCTCGGTCATCTCATTGAACTCGGTCATCGCCGCATCGCCGCGATCAAGGGCCAGGATTTCAGCTCCGACACGGAGGTGAGATGGACTGTGATTTGTGAAGTGGCGAAGCGGCTGGAAGTTTCAATCAAGCCTGAATTGATGTCCCAACTGGAAGGCGACTCCCCGTCGCCTGAAACCGGCTACCTGGCGGCAAAGAGACTGTTGGAGAGACGGGAGCCGTTCACGGCGCTTTTTACGTTCAATGACGTTTCGGCCATCGGCGCGATCAGGGCGCTGCGCGAGGCGGGGCTGGACGTGCCGGAGGATGTTTCGGTAATCGGCTTCGACGACATTCCCGCCGCCGCCTATAACCACCCGGCCCTCACGACCATCAAACAACCTCTGCGCGAGATGGGCAGGCTGGCCGCCGAACATCTGCTCAAGCGCATCTCGAACGGCGCCCAAG
>DATEMG010000434.1:0-2047 GCA_035275805.1 Blastocatellia bacterium | reverse complement strand
CCGAGCGCATAAGTGAGCAACTTTTCGGTCACGGTCGTGACGAATTCGTCACGGTGGCCGGTCAAGAGAATCTTCTTCAATTCCGCAGGCCCGTTGAATTTCGTCCCGTCCGGTAACTTGCCCGAAGCATCGATCACCGATCCGGCGTCCTTGGCGCGCCAACGTCCGACGGCGTCGTAATTTTCCAACGCGAACCCGATCGGGTCCATGCGGGCGTGGCAGGAGGCGCAGATCGGGTTGGCGCGATGCGCGTCCATCTGCTCGCGCATGCTCAGCAACCGTCCGTCCTTGCCGCGCGGCTTCAAATCGGGCACGTCGGGCGGCGGCGGCGGCGGCGGCGCGCCCAGCAGGTTTTCAAGAATCCATTTGCCTCTCTGCACTACAGACGTGCGGTTGGGGTAAGAGGTTACGGTCAGGATGCTGCCTTGTCCCAACAGTCCGCTCCGGTTGGGATCGCTCAGCGCCACGCGGCGAAACTGCGAACCGTATACGCCTAGAACCCCGTAATGTTCGGCCAGCCGCTGGTTCAGGAAAGTATAGTTCGCGTCCAGCAGGTCGAAGACGCTCCGGTTCTCGCGCAGGACGCTCTCGAAGAAGAGTTCGGTCTCGCGCCGGAACGCCTGTCGCAATCCTTCGTCGAAGTTGGGGAAGATGTCGGGGTCGGGCGTGACGGTCTCCAGATTTCTGAGGTGTAGCCATTGCCCGCCGAAGTTGCTGACGAAGGATTGGGAGCGCGGGTCGTCGAGCATGCGGCGCGCCTGCCTCCCGAGGACGAGCGGGTTTTTCAATTTGCCCTGTTCGGCCAAATTCAAAAGCTCATCGTCCGGGATGCTGCTCCACAAAAAGAAGGAGAGGCGCGAGGCTAGTTCAAAATCGTTCAGGCGATAGACCGCGCCCGGCGCGGCCGCTTTCGGATCGCGCTCGACGCGGAAGAGGAAATCCGGCGAGACCAGCATCGCTTCAATTGCGCTCTGTACGCCGTAATCGAAATCTCGCTCGCGCCGCCCGCGTTCGTAAAACGCCAGCAGCGGACTCAGATCGGCGTCCGACGCCGGACGCCGGAACGCGCGCCGGGCCAGTGTGGCCAGAATCTGTTTTGCGCAAGCTGATTCTTCCTTCTCTCTCTCGGGACGGCATATAAAAATCCTGGCCCGGCTTGGGGTCTCGCCGCGGCCCGTGGCGTTGAAAGGCCCGCTGACTGTGACGACCTCGATTGGAGTCGTGTCGGAGACTTCGAAACGCTTGATCCGCGCGCCGTCGAGCCACATGTCTAGAGGGATCTTTTGGGCAGGCGCCATCGCCGCCATTACCGGAGGCCCGGCGCGGCGTATGCCAGGCAGCGCAGGTTCGACCTTGGCGCCTTCGCGCGGGAACGTGACGCCGACCGTGCGCAATCCCGCCTTAACCGGCATGCGCATTTCGTAGAATTGGGCCGGCGCGCCGATGTCTACGTTGGCCGGCGTCTTGACGCGGATGAGGTACTCGCCGTCGAGAGGGAAGTAGTATTGAAACGACAGTCCGCCTCTCGAATAGAAAGGCAGGTCGTCGCTGACGCGTTCGCTGCGCCCCATCCGTCGCGGCTGGAAGCGCTCCTCGCTCGATTTGATGGCAGGGTCGCCGACGGCAAGCCGGCTCACCTTGCGCGCAACCGAGATGTACTTTTCGAGCAGGGCGGGTGAGATTGTCAGCACCTCGCCTATGTTGTCGAAGCCGTAACCGGAATCGTCCACGGGCAAAGCCGCGCCGGGTTTGATGTCGACGGCCAGCAGGTCGCGAATCGCGTTGCTGTATTCCGTTCGGTTCAATCGATGGATGGCGGGCCGTCCCGGATTGGGATGGAGACGGGCTGCGCGATCCAGCGCGCCTTCCAACCAGTTGATGAACGACGCCGCATCAGTTGTTTCGAGGCGAGGCGCCCCTGGCGGAGGCATCTGGCCCGTGCGCACTTTCCGCAATACCTTCTCCCAAAGAGCCGCATCCCCGCCGACGTTGCCGAAGTCCAGGGACTGGAGCGAGACACCGGCTGTCTTAGATCTCTGGTTGTGAC
>DATEMG010000433.1:0-2963 GCA_035275805.1 Blastocatellia bacterium | reverse complement strand
ACAGACTAAAGCCTGTCCCACCTTTAGCGGCAGGGGAGAGCCTCTTTCGCGTGGGGCGGCCCGCCGCATTAATGCTCTGTGGTTTTCCACATACCTATTGACAACCGATAGGTCAATTTATATTCTTCGCCAGTCCTATCGAAAAACGAGAGGTGAATCTATGGCGAAGAAAAAGAAAACGGACATGTTGCAGGGGATGCTCGACCTGCTGATCTTGCGGACGCTGCGGCATGGACCGCTTAACGGCTGGGACATCATGCAGCGCATCCAGATCGTCTCGGGCGACGTGTTTCGCGTCATCCCCGGTTCGCTTTATCCGGCGCTCCACAGGCTTGAGGCCGGCGGCCTGGTCAAAGCCGAATGGGGGGCTTCGGATAACAACCGGCGCGCGAAGTTCTACAAACTGACTGCGGCCGGAAAGAAACAGCTTGACGCGGAGTGGGAGACCTGGAAGCGGTTTTCCGGCGCGGTCGAGCTGATCCTGCGCGACGCTTGATCGCACGGAGAAGAGATGTGGCGCGAGTTGTTTACTCGCGCAAGCGTGGGCGACGCCAAGGCGCGATTAAACAACTCACGCCACACATCATTACTACCGTCCAAGCGCTTGGAAACCTTGGCGCCGACGGAAGGAGGCCGGAATGCTTAGCAGATTGATGACCGCGTTGCGGACGCTGTTTCGCAGGACACAAGCCGAGCATGAGCTGGACGAGGAACTGCGCTATCACATCGAGCGACAGACCGAGCAGAACATCCGGCTGGGAATGAATCCGGAAGAGGCGCGCTACGCCGCTCAAAAGGCTTTCGGCGGTGTGGAGCAGGCGAAGGAGCGGAGCCGCGACGCTCGCGGCGTGAGATGGATTGAAGAGATCTGGCAAGACCTGCGCTATGGCGCGCGAATGTTGATGAAGCAGCCGGGCTTCACGTTGGTTGCCGTCATTACGCTTGCGCTAGGCATCGGCGCGAACACGGCGATCTTCAGCGTCGTCAATGCGGTGTTAATCAACCCATTACCTTATCCGGACGGGGATCGCTTGATGACCATCTATACTTCGCATGACAAACCGCCGGGGATGTTACGCACTCATTCGATCACACCGGCGGATTTTGTCGCGTGGCGCGCGCAGCAGAAGAGCTTCGGCGAGATGTTTGCTTTTACCGGCTCCTACGCCCGTCTGACAGGGACGAAAGAAACGGCGTTTATTCCCGGCTTCGCCGTCACTTCCAGATTTTTCGAGACGCTCGGCGTCAAGCCGGTATTGGGGCGCGGATTCTTGCCGGAGGAAGAGATTCCAGGCCGGCCAAAAGTAGTTGTTATCAGCCAGTCAATTTGGCGATCCCACTTAGACACAGACCCGAACGTCGTCGGCAAGACACTGCGGTTTAACGACGCCGACTATACGGTCATCGGCGTATTGCCTCCGGATTTTAAATTCATTTATCAGATCGATGCCCTGTTCCCATACGAACTCAATCCGAATGAGAGAGACGATTGGTTGGCGGTGATCGGACGATTGAAGGACGGCGTTACGCGCGAACAGGCGTGGGTCGAAACGAAGTTGATTGCCGGGAGATTGCAAGATGCCGATCCCCGGCCCGACGACGGCCAGCGTTTGGGCTCAGAACTTGTCGCGCTGGGCAAATTGACGGGGGAAGGCAGTCGCCGGGTATTGCTGATTCTTTTTTCGGCCACCTCATTCGTGCTGCTGATCGCCTGCGCCAATCTCGCCAATTTGCTGTCGGCGCGCGCCTCCGGGCGTTATCGAGAGATCGCGATTCGCGCGGCTCTTGGCGCAGGAAGGCGCCGATTGATTTCCCAATTGTTAACCGAAAGCTTACTGCTGGCGACGCTCGGAGGGCTGGTCGGCGTCTTGATGGCCTGGTGGAGCGTCAATTGGCTCGTCTCGCTGGCCCCCGCCGAGTTGACGCGCGTCAACGTGATAGGTCTCGACGGATGGGTTCTCGGGTTCGCTCTCCTGAGCGTCGTCGGCGCCGGAGTGACCTTCGGTCTGGCCCCCGCGTTACAGGCGTCGAAACCGAACCTGACTCAGTCGTTAAAAGAGGGGGCCGGATTGAAAGAGGGACGCTGGCGGTGGATCAACCCTCGGAGCTTGTTGATCGTCGGTGAAGTCGGGTTGGCGGTAGTGTTGATTACAGGCGCCGGGCTTTTGATCAGTAGCATGATTCGTTTGTTGCTGGTTAACCCCGGATTCGCATCGGAGCATGTGATGGCCGTCCATGTCATGCAGTCCGACAAATACATAACAAGAGAGGGGAAAATAGATTTCTATCAAAGGGCGATCGAGCGTCTCCGATCAATACCCGGCGTGGAATCTGTCGGCACGATCAATTTGCTTCCGTTCGGTGAGATGTTAATCCGCGGAGGTTTTTTGATCGAAGGGCAACCTGAATCGTCCGAACGCATGGCGCTCAAACCCACGGTCAGCGCCAATTATTTCGATGTCATGCGGATTCCGATATTGAAAGGCCGGGGCTTTACCGGACACGACACGGAGAATGCTCCGGGCGTGGTCGTCATCAGTGAGAGCGGCGCGCGACGCTATTTCTCCGGCGGCGATCCGATCGGTCGACGCATCAGTATGAACAATGACCCGAACGGAAAGCCGATCTGGTTGGAAATCGTCGGCGTGACCGGCGACGTCAAGCAGGAAGAGTTGAGAGACGAAGCGTTTCCGACCATTTATACGCCGTTTTCGCAGGCGCGAGTTCCATTCATGCTCGGCGGGCTATTTGTTTTACGTTCTTCAGTAGAGCCTGTCAGCCTGATCGCTTCGGTCCGGGATGGGATCCGGGCGATTGATTCCGAATCACCGATCTATAAAGCAAACACCATGGACGAGCTGATATCGGAAACGACAAAGGGGCAACGGTTCAGCGCATTTTTGCTCAGCATAATGGCGGCGCTTGCCATAGGGTTGTCGGCTGTCGGGTTGTACGGGGTGATG
>DATEMG010000432.1:0-9991 GCA_035275805.1 Blastocatellia bacterium | reverse complement strand
CGGGCGCACTTTGAATGGGGAGTGGGGATGGGAAAACCATTTCCTTGTCCCCACTCCCCACTCCCCACTCCCCACTCCCCATTCCGCATTCCTAAAGCGCCTCAGCCAATGATGACGCAGCGTAGCGCTCCTCGGTGTCGGCGGGCACGATCATCCTGGCGCCGTCAGGCGCGTAAGATCGCGCCGCGTTTCCCGGCAGAAAGAACCCTCCGCCAAAAAGCTTTTGGATTTTGGATTCCGTTACCCGGTAAACGGCCTGCGGCTTGTCAACGCGGATGAAGATTTCGCTGATGCGCCCCAGCAGGGCGCCGTCCTCGGTCACGACGTTCGTGGCGATCATCTCGTCGAGGGCCCTGACCCCGCCCGCCATCTCGATTGCGCCGGCGCCCGCATTCTCGAAAGATTCCCAGGAAGTCATGACTGCGTCCTGCCCTATGATGATGTCGGCTATCCGCAGCCGCAGTTCGTCGTCGTCAGGCGTGCGCACGACGACGCCCATCACGCGGCCTTCGGCCGGCTGAATGATCGCGTCGCGTATCTCGCCCAATTTCGCCCCAGTGTCCACCGCGAGCAGAGACATCCCGCGCAAGTCCCTAGCCACATTCAACGTCCTTACCTCGATTATTCTTCTTGCTTCAGCCATAGCTCCTCCCGCCTGTCGAAGATCGAGGATGGAGGATAGAGGATGGAGGATGGAGGATGGAGGATGGAGGATCGAACAACTATATTCAGCGCGATCTTCCACCTTCTATCTTCTATCTTCTATCCTCAATCTTCTATCCTCGATCCTCTATCCTCAATCTTCTATCCTCAATCTTCTATCCTCGATCCTTTACATATTCGGGGCCGCTTGCTATCTGATCCCTGGTGAGATTCACGAACATCTTTGACTCGGTCCAACTGATCCCTTCGATGGACTGCGTCGAAACGATGGTCTTTCGTCCCGAAAGCCAGCCGCCGGTCTTGATTATGATGGAGCGGATGGCCCAGTCTCTGTCGTCGATGACGAAATCGTCCACGTGGCCGATTTCCCCGTCGGCGGCCTCGATGTGATACCCCCTCACCTCGTTGACGCTTCGCAGGCGCTCGTCATATGAATCTTCGTACTGGCGCAGCCTGGCGGTCGCCGCCGCCGCCATCTGCGACTCGACCGCGGGCGGCATGGCCAACGTCGCAGGGAACGCCGAGTCGCCCCACAAATACGGGCCGCCCCAATAATACGGGTAGCCGTAATAGTCCATAAAAGCTGTTTCGTGCTGGCGCGAGACCGGCTTCTGCGTATCAATGTCGGGGCTGTTTTTCACCTGATCTCTGGTCAGATTGACGATTACCTGATTGTTCGCTTCGTCCACCTTCTCGATTGATATAGGCGAGACCAACACGTCGCGCCTGAAGAGCAATGCGCCGGCTTTGACCACCAAATACCGCGCCGTCCATTTCTCATCATCGAAGTAGAGGTCCTCAACCTCTCCGATCGCGCCATCTCTGGCGATGATGGCAGCCCCTTTCATTTCATGCGCGTTTATCAACATCGTGGCGCCTCAAAGGAAAATCGTTTGAAACTGTTTTGAGTCCCGCCTTCATGCGGCGTCGCTAGATGATCCGATACCGCCGCCCGCAAAGCGGGACTCAAAACCTTATCCGGAGCGTCCGGAGGCCGGTAGAGAA
Source organism: Blastocatellia bacterium (assembly GCA_035275805.1). Classification (GTDB taxonomy): domain Bacteria; phylum Acidobacteriota; class Blastocatellia; order RBC074; family RBC074; genus JAJVID01. Next base: position 8,323 of record DATEMG010000432.1, on the reverse strand, counting down.
TATGAAACCCGACGGAACAGGCGAGTCGGCATTATTTTTTCGGCCTGTTCCGTCGCCTTTTCCCGAAGTTCCATATCCTCCGGCTCTCCGGACGCCAGGCAAAATACTTAACATCCGGGTATGGGAGCCTGCGGGGGTCGCGGGAAGGTTTGGGTTGCAAACTTTACCGCGACCGAAGCAGGCGCTCGTTTATTGGTTATTTGTAGATGACAGGGCCGGGCGCCGGGCACGTGGGCTCCACCACGACTGGCGCCGGCTGCGGGCACGTCGGCTGCACGAACTGCACCGGCTGCACGGGCTGCACGCACGTGGGCTGCACGCACGCGGGGACCGGGCACGCCAAACTGATCGGCTGCTGGAAGGCAGCCGCAGTGCAGTACTGACCCGCCAGCTGCTGCAAGTCGGCCTGCAACTCAGTCCACTCCTCTATCACTTCCGGGCAGTGGCTGCAGGGATCCATGTAAGCGCTGATGCAATTAGCGAGGGCGAGCACTTCTTGCACGTCCCCAACGATGTCGCACGAATCGCAGTCATCTTTGTAATGCTTCTTCAAGCGATCGGTCGCCCTTTCGAACTCCTTCACGCTGTCGTAATAGGAATCGTCCGCGCATTCCAGACATTTGACCGAATCTTTGAATTCGCTGCGGAGATGATCCGCGTGCTTCTCGATGCTCCTGACCAGGTCGCAAAGGTCAGCGCACGCCACACCCGTAGTCTGCGCCGCACAAACCGTAGGCTGCGCAACAGGCTGCGCTACAAACTCCTCGACAGTCTGTATGATGGTAGGCTGCGGACAAGTTTGCTCTACAGTCTGCTGTATCACGACCGGTTGCGGCGCGACGGGCTGCTGTACAACAGGCTGCTGTACAACAGGCTGCTGTACGACAGGCTGCGTGTGACAGGGACACGGATTCTGCCCGAACGCCATCAGCCCGATACCCGCAAAGGCCGTGACCACGAAACTTGTAATGACATTCCTGATTTGTCTTTTCATAACCTCCTCCATGTTTCGAGTTCAAGTCAATTACCAAGGACTACGGCGCGTCGACGTGTCGGGCCGCGTTGCTTGCGCAACTGCGCCAGCGCAAAGGTCATCGGCATGCTTACCACCAACTAACACTCGCGCTGTCCTCCGGCGGGTAGGTCAGCAACGGCGGCGCCAAAATTAGATCAGGGGTTGCCCGCTACGGCTGTTGTCTGCGAGCTTTAATATGATTAGTTTCAGATGCAGTGGTCGAAACCGGCTTCCATAGCCAGTCAAACCCAAATAAAGCTGTAAGTTCTGTGAGCTTAAAAGACCACTTAGTCAGGCGTCGACGAGTAAAGCAAGAGGCAACCCGACGAGGTCTGCGGCGCTTTGGCGCATGTTCGATGTTTGAGTTTTGAAGTTCGGCCCTCCTACATCTTCGGTTTACACTCGGAAAAACAACTACGATTGTCCTGCGCGGCTGGCGATTCAGTGAACCTTTTCAGAGAGATAACAATGAAGTGAAATCAAAACAAATATAGAAAGCCGAGCATCTCGCCGCTTTCCTGATTGGACAAAGCCGCAATCAGGGCGATTAAACAAATCGCCCCACACCGGAATGTGGCGCGAGTTGTTCGCCTCGCGCTTCTTTCCTGATTAGACAAAGCCGCATACAGGGCGATTAAACAAATCGCCCCACACTGTATATGGATTTGCAAACCGCCATAATCCTCGACCTTAGTTATATCTCCGCCACTATCTCCTCCATCGTTGCGATAAATAGATCGGCGTCCGCTTCGGAGAAAGGCATCGGCGGCCTGATCTTGATCACATTGTGGAAAGGCCCGTCTGTTCCCAGCAAAATCCCGGCTTCCCGGAAACGGTTGGAGATGAATGAGGCTTCCTCGGCCGCGGGTTCGAGCGTTTCGCGGTCGCGCACGAGTTCCACGCCGAGAAACAGCCCGGAGCCCCGCACGTCGCCGATGATCTCGTGGCGGTCGGCGAGCCTCCGCAGGCCTTCGAGCAACACGTGCCCCACGCGCAACGCATGCGATTGCAGATTCTCTTCGAGCGTCACGGCCAGCGTAGCAATTCCCACGGCGCACGACACGGTGTTCCCGCCGAAGGTGCTGAAGAACTCCATGCCGTTGGCGAATGACGCCGCAATCTCAGGCGTCGTGATCACCGCGCCGATCGGATGGCCGTTGCCGATCGGTTTGCCGAGCGCGACTATATCGGGCGTCACGCCCTGCGATTCAAAGGCGTAAAATCCTGTCCCTATCCGCCCGTATCCTGTCTGTATTTCATCGGCTATGCAGACGGCGCCCGCTCCACGAACGGCGGCGTAGACCTCCGCCAGATAGCCATCGGGAAAGAATATCTGGCCGCCGACGCTCGGGCAGGTTTCGGCGATGAATCCCGCCAGACCGGCGCCGCTCTCGCGCAACCATTCGACGATCTCGATAACGCGCCGCGCGTATTTCACACTTGCCTGCGGATCGTCCCGCCTGTGCGGGCCGCGATATACGTCAGGTATCGGCGCCGTGTGCACCCAGGACGGCGCGCCGGTTCCGCCCGGCCCGTCGTGTTTGTAGGGGCTGATGTCGATCATCGTGTTGGTGTGGCCGTGGTACGCCGCTTCGAGCGCGATCATGTCGCGCCGCCCCGTGTGAGCGCGCGCTAGCCGCAATGCCAACTCGTTCGCCTCGCTGCCTGAGTTGACGAAGAAGAGCACGCTCAAACTGTCGGGCAAGGTGGCGCAAAGCGCCGCGGCGTATTGGTTGATCAGGTCGTGAAGGTAACGCGTGTTGGTGTTGAGCATGGCCATCTGGCGGAGGGCGGCCTCCACGACGCGCGGGTGACAATGGCCCACGTGCGGCACGTTGTTGTAAGCGTCCAGATAGCGGCGACCTTCTTCATCGAACAGATACTGCATCCACCCGCGAACGATCTTGACCGGCTCTCTGTACGCGACGCTCAGGTTCTTGCCGAGCGCCTGGCGCCGAACCGCCATCGTTTCAGCCTTGTTCGGCTCTCGCGCCGGAAAACGGTCCTCAGGTATGCCGAGAATCAGATTCGGGTCGGGCGCGAAGCCACGCCAAACTTCGCGCTGGCTCGCGCGACACACTCCCGGAAAATCGCAATCTGAATCGAGCAGGTCGACAATGACCTGGAAGTGCAGATGCGGCGTCCATCCGCCGTTTTCGCCGGGGGAGCCGAGGCTGGCGATCTTTTCGCCTTTCGCGACGGGGGCGCCTACGCTAAGCCCTTCAAGCGACTCCGCGCTCAGATGGCCGTAGAGCGTGTAGAAGTTGTGGCCGTCCGACGTCCGGTGTCTCAGTATGATCACGTGGCCGTAATCGAGCGGCGCGGGGTTATGAGCGAACGCGTACACCTCGCCCTCGATCGGCGCGAAGACCGGCGCGCCGACTTCGGTGAAAAGATCTATGCCCAGGTGAACCGCGCGTCGCTCGCCGGTTAAAGCGCCGCCGGACGAGAACTGCGGCGAGGCGTATAGCAGCCGCGCCTCATCATAGCGCCCGACGCCGATCCCGGCTCCCGCATCGGCCATTGCGCCGAAGATGCGTTCGGTCAGCCTCGGCTCCGTGTTCTCGCGCTCGTCGCCGCTGACCAGCGGGCTGCTGACGCTTAAATCCAGGACGAGACAAGGCGCGGCGCGCAGGTCATCGCGCAAAACAGAGGCGAAGGTCCGCGCATTGGCGCGCAGCCATTCAATCACAGGCTCGGCGTCCGGCGCCGGCGCCCAACCGCAAGCATGGCGAAAGACCGCTTCGGCGAACCGGGGATGGATTTGCGCGAGTTTCGGCAGCGCGTCACGAATGGGCCGCTGGCTGATGGAGAGGTAATCGTCATCGGGGCGCTGGCGACGTTGATGCGCGCCGATGCAGACGCTCATACACAACCGCAGGCGCGCGAGGCCGAAAAGCGCCGCTATCTCGTCTTCGGTGAGCGCGTATTCGGCGTGGTAGCCCTTGACGATTTCAGCCGCGACGGCCAGAGGATCAGGCTTGTTCAAAATGGCGTAAGCGATTGCGACGGCAAGATCGGCCACAGTGAAGCTGTGGACCATATCTCCGAAATCAATCAAACTGACGACGTTCTGGCCGACGACATTCTGGCTGGCGCATACGACCACGTTGTAATCATTCGCGTCGTTATGAATTGCGCTCTTGCGAAGTCTTGGCAATACCGGCGCGACGTCACGCTCGAACTCGGCGGCGAACCTGGCTACAAGTCTACGCGTCTCCGCCTCCGCGATCAGCGACTCGTACTCGCGAACCGCGGTCAGACCGTTCGCCAGGTCCCAGTGAAAATCGCGGTGAATGGCCGGATGATCGAAATCCGCGAGCGCGCCATCGATCTGGCCGACGCGTCTCCCGAGATCGCGCAACAGCTCTGGCGAATGATGTTTCAGGTCGCCGAGTGCGACGCCGGGCAGCCAATCGACCATCCATACGAAATGTCTCATCCCGGACGCCGACCGGATTTCGGTCAAAAGATCGCCGGATTGCGTTGGCGCGGTACGCTGTCCCCGAGGCGCGCGCTCGGCGACGCGCGCCATCGCCTCTTGCTGCGCTTCGAGCAGCGCGCGGTCTTCCAGCGCGTTCGCGATCTTGAGAACGTACATCCCGCCGGATCGGTCTTTCAACAGAAAGTTCTGATCGCGTTCGCTGGGCAGCCGCGAAGCCGACGCTTCGAGGCCGTAAAGACCGCGCGCGAGCGCCGACGCCTCTTCGAGGTTGAAATTGGGAGAATGTTCGAGCAATGACATGGCCGTCAGTATATGGATATCAGCCACGAATGAACACATCCGTGGCTGATATACCTTACGGATGATCGGCGCTGAAACGGAGTTCTCGGACTCTTATGACCGAGATGTCGGTAGGTATGCCGTTATCGACAGAGACCTTGAGTAGGACCTGGAAGTACTTCGGGAAGGCGCCGATAGTACGATGGAACCTTTGATTGAGATCGCCCAGATAATTCTCGTCCGTTAAATACTCCACCGCAGCCTGAGTGCCCTCGCTGCGTGTGCCTGCCACTATCATCACAGTTTTTCTTTCGGAAATCCCGGGTTTGACGACGATGAGCGCATAATCTTCTATCAGCTTCCCGGTCTCTTCATCATATTTGGCGACGTATTCCCGCTCATCTCCCGGAAGGAGGTTCTGATCGCTGATGGCCGCGGCGGGACCGGAGGTGAAGCATTTCCTCACAGGCGAGTTGCCGACCCACTCTTTAACCCAACTGTTGCCAAACAGGATGGCGTTATGATTCTTGAGGTCTTCAGCGACTAGCCGGCGGCTCTGTTTGAGCGTGAGATTTTTACCCATCCTATTGAAAAGCCCCGTAAGCCGATAGAGTCCGATGGCCTCACCCAGGCAAGCGTACTCGTCATAGGCGAGCATTAGTTGTGAATTCGGTGGTTTATTGACGACTAGTCGCTCGCGGCCGAGCGTGTCGCCCATGATCTTGGCCTCTTCGAGGGTCAAATCGACGCGCATTTTGGACAGCGAAGTCGGATCGGTCGGATGCCAGAATCGGTAGACCGAAGGGTTTCCCAAAACGAGTAAGGCCGGGTTCCCGTCTTTCAGAAAGCCCCCCCACACCGATTCAAATATTCCGCTCATCTCTCTCGATTGAGCGCTCGCCTTGGTTTGGCGGCGCAACTGCGTGTTGGAATAGGCGAGCGTGATGGTGATGATCACCAAAGATAACACAAGCAGGTTAAGCAGGATTTTCGAATTATTTTCGATGAAGGCGACCAATGCCGGGGCGTCGGCTGCTCCGTTGGCCAACTCAGAGCTTTCTTGCGGCGCCGCGTGACGGATAAAATTTGGAGCGTAGCTTCCATGAGGAATCTCAAGGATTATCTCATCATCCTTCCCTTCCCCCTTATAGTAAGCTTCGAGCCTCTTGCGCAGCCCGTGAGCCCCGACTCGCACGATAGGATCGAGTGCCGGATTATAACTCTCATCCCGATCATAGAGCTCGCATCCGATCATATACTCATTCAATTCGGACGCGCGCCCGTTGAGGTAACATTCACAGATTAGGCGCAGGAATCTCTGCTTCGTCGGCGCGTTGACGAAATGCCTGCTGGCAAGAATCCGGCGCATCGTCTCGCGCACCTCAGTTTTAGAGGGCTCCTGTGAGGCAGGTTTGCCCTCGACTGGTTTTGTCTTCATAGTTTTCAAACACCCCTTTTGAAACGAGCGAACCTTGCAATCCCAGACTTGAATTTGATCATTAATCGGCTAATCCGTTGCCCGTGACCATGAACGTGGCCCAGAAGAACGGATGCCGCCTTTTGACGGATGATGTTTGGAGGAATGAAAGTTGCGCCTGTCGCAACGATTGGCTGAAGGACAACTTTTTCACGCGATGCGCGGCATGGAATTTCTCCATCAATCCGGCCGCGCTATCGTCATCTATATCCCAAAGACTGGCCACCACGGCCGGGACGCCGGCGACCAGGAACGCTTGCGCCAGACCGCCCAGCGCCTCGTTGCGCCTCTCGTCGCCAAGGCCCGAACGACAGCTTGATAGAACGACCAGCCGCGTTCGCTCCGGCTTGAGTGAGTAAATCTCTTGGGCTTGAAGCGCGCCGTCGAGGGTGAGCCCATCGGCTTTTTTCCCCTCTGCGGAAGCCCTTGTAGCAAATTGAGGCTCTTCGGCCAGTACTATTGCGGAGAGCATTGAAGACTGTTTATCGCTAAGCGCGTGGGTGGCCAGATGGACGATCTCGTACTCGCCGATATGTTTGATGAGAGCGCTTTCGGTGGCCTGCCTTCGGTTGAGGGTCAGGCGATGCGGGTAGAGAGATTGGATGCGTTCTAGCTCCTGCTCCGAGGCGGGCAGGGCCTGAAGTCTTGGGAAACGTTGTTGATCGAAGCGAGGATTACCGAAGCCGAGAAACGGCTCCGGCTCGCTCTTCTGTTTGCGGAGCGAGAGGTCGATGGCGCGCGCAAACACGCTCGCGCTCGGGTTGACGACGAGAGTGAAATCTTCGACCAGGTAGCGCTTCGTTTCGGGCGAAAACAGCGCGGCGAACGGCAAATCCTGCAACGCGCCGTCAGGCGCGACACAGAGCGTAAGGTTCGGGTCGAGACGCCCGCCTATCGGCGCGATCACTAATTGATACAGGTCGGAAGCCTGGCGGTTGAGTTGTTCGAGTGGCGCGCGCGCTCGCAGCGCTTCGAGATAAGCTGTCACCTTCTTCCGCAAATCGCCCGCGCCTATATTTGACTTCGCAGTGATCATCCGGTCGCGCGTGACGAGCCAGATCATCAATCGATCATCGCCAGCGACGTATTGCGCGAGTTGTACGTTGGCGGGCAGCGCGCGCTGCGCCTGTTCCAGCGTGAGCGGGGTCGCGCTGCCGGAGAGGGTCAGCTTGGCCTGGCCGTCGTTCACGGTCACGTGACGCTCGCCGGCCAACGCGTCGAGCAGATCGCGCCCTTTGGCGATCTCGGCGTATTTGAACGCCTCCGCCGGATCGCTCTTGTTGAGAAACTGGAAACTGACCATCGCGCGATAGACGCCCTGCTGGCTGGCGAGAAAAGAGCCGCGGCTCTGCGCGTCGCTGATCTGCCCCCGCACATCCTCCGCGAGCCCTATGCTCTCCTTGAGTTGCGCCTCGGCTTCCACGTCCTGCCCGTTAGCCATATAAGCCGTCGCCAACCCCTGGCGAATGGACGAGAGGTGGAGGCGCCTGTCTGCTCCGTCTATGCTGTCAAGGGCCCGCCGGTAAACGGCGATGGCTTCGTTGAACTTCTTTTGTTGCAGGTAGAAATCGCCGGACCTTGTATACATGTCCATCTGCAACTGCCTGCGCGCCATCTGATCCGGGATCGCTTCGGCGCGCTTGACCGCGTCTTCAAGATAGCGCGACGCCTCCTCCTGACGCCCCAGCATGCCGTAGGTCAGCCCGAGCCGTTGGATCGTATAAGCCAAGAGCGTCACATTGCCAGACTGCTCACACATACGCGCCGCTTCGTGCTGATAAGGAAGCGCGATGGGGTACTTGCCCTTGCGAAAAAGGACGTCACCCATTTCTTTGTAAGCCATAGCGGCCAGGATCGGCTTGACCCATGAGTCGCGCGGGATGGAGATGGCCTCGGAGAGCCACTTGACGGCGGAGTCGTGATCACCCAGGCCATTATATGCGCACCCGACAAATCTCGATCCGGTGATCTCAATCTCCGCATCGCCCAAGCCTCGCGCGATTTCGACCGCCTGCCGGCTGTATTCGAGGCCGAGCGAAAGTCGCTGCGCCGCTCCTTCGGCGTTTGCCAGAGCAAGCAACGCCTTGGCATGTACCTGCATATGATT
>DATEMG010000431.1:0-11724 GCA_035275805.1 Blastocatellia bacterium | reverse complement strand
GACGGAAGCGTCTTCTCCATCGGCGCCCGGTCGCTACCGCTCACGGTACCGTACCGCCGTGTGTCCCAAAACTCTGCAAGCCGCGGGAGAAACAAGATCATTGAGGAGAACATATGAAACTGAAAATGCTCGTTCTTTGTCTGTGCGCCACCTTAATTCCGTTCGCTGCAGTCTTGGCCGCCGATACCGACATCGAGAAGCGCATCGAGGACGGCTACGCCGACTCCGGCGGGGTGAAGATTCATTACGCGGCGCTCGGCGACAAGAAGAATCCGCTCGTCGTGATGATCCACGGCTTCCCCGATTTCTGGTATTCGTGGCGCGACCAGATGGCGGCGCTCTCGTCGGATTATTATGTCGTGGCTATTGACCAGCGCGGCTACAACCTCTCGGACAAGCCGAAAGGCGTCGAGAATTACGACATGCGGCTGCTAGTCGGCGACGTGATCGCCGTGATCAAACACCTGGGCCGCGAGAAGGCGATCATCGTCGGGCACGATTGGGGCGGCGCCGTCTCGTGGACCCTCGCGACGTACCAGCCGCAATTTGTCGAGAAATTGATCATCCTCAACTTGCCGCACCTGCGCGGGCTTTCGCGTGAACTGGCCAACAACCCGCAGCAGCAGAAGAACAGCCAGTACGCGCGCAATTTCCAACAGCCCGACGCGCACACCAAAGTGTCCGCCGAACAACTTGCATTCTGGGTGAAAGACCCAGATGCGAAGAAGAAGTACATCGAAGCCTTCAAGCGTTCTGACCTGGAGGCGATGCTCAATTACTACAAGCAAAACTATCCGCGCGAGCCGTATAAGGAAGACACCTCGCCGGTCGTGAAAGTCAAAATGCCGGTGCTGATGATCCACGGCCTTAACGATACGGCGCTGCTGCCCGGCGCGCTCAACAACACCTGGGAATGGCTCGAAAGCGACCTGACGCTGGTGACGATCCCGAAGGCCGGACACTTCGTCCAGCAGGACGCTTCCGACATGGTGACGCGCAGCATGAAGATGTGGTTGAAACGATAATAGTGGGGAGTGGGAAGTGGGGAATGGGGAATGGGAAGTAGCGCGATTTTTCCCCACTCCCTACTCCCCACTCCCCACTCCCCACATCTTCCATAGGAGTCTTGAATAGACCATGACAAACAAACGACTAGGCATCGGCTTCATTGGCAGCGGTTTCATCACCCGCTTTCACATCAAATCGCTGATCGGCGTCCGTGACGCCGACGCGCGGGGCGTATGGAGTCCCAACAAACAGCGCGCCGATGAGGCCGCGACGTTGGCGCGCGAGATGCGCGTCGGCGATTGCCGCGCGTTCGACTCGATCGAAGAGATGGTCGCCTCGCCCGACGTTGACGCGATCTGGCTGTGCGGCCCGAACCACAGGCGCGTCGAGAACATGGAAGCCATCGTCAGGGCGCTGAAATCGGGCAAAGGCAAGTTGACCGGCATTGCGGTTGAAAAGCCGCTGGCGCGCAACGCCGCCGAGGCCAAACGAGTCATCGAACTGATCGAAGAGTCGGGGCTTCTGCACGGCTATCTCGAAGACCAATTGTTCGAGCCGGCCATCTCGCGCGGGCGCGAGATACTGTGGCGGCGGGCGGCGGCGCTGACCGGGCGGCCTTATCTGGCGCGATGCGCCGAGGAGCACAGTGGCCCGCACATGCCCTGGTTCTGGCAAGGCGCCCTGGGAGGCGGCGGAGTGCTCAACGATATGATGTGCCATTCGGTCGAAGTCGCGCGGCTGCTGTTGACCGACCCCGCGAAGCCGCGCGACAGCGTCAGGCCCGTGAAGGTCTCGGCGACCATCGCCAGTTTGAAATGGTCGCGTCCGGAGTATGCTGATCTGCTGCGGCAGATGATGGGCGAAGAGGTCGATTACCGAACGAGGCCTTCGGAAGACTTCGCGCGCGCCACGATCCATTACGTCGACGACGAGGGCTCGCCGCTGATCGCCGAGGTCACGACCTCGTGGAGTTTCGTCGGCGCCGGCCTGCGATTGAGCTCCGAGCTGCTCGGCCCCGAATACTCGCTCTGGATCAACTCGCTCGACACCAGCCTCAAGCTCTTCCTGAGCCGCCGCGTCACCGGCGCGTCCGGCGAAGACCTGGTCGAAAAACAGAATGCCGAGCAGGGCCTGATGCCCGTCGTACCCAGCGAAACGACCGAGTACGGCTACGAGGCCGAGAATCGTTATTTCGTCAATTGTTTCCTGGACGGCAAACAGCCTGAAGTGAACTGCTACGACGGGCTGGAAGTCACGCAATTGCTCATGACAGCGTACAAAAGCGCCGAAGAGGAGCGAACGATCGCCTTCGACCCCAAAGCGATCGAAGATTTCATTCCAGCGGTTGCGCGCGGAACCTGGAAGCCCTGACCATTGTTCATTGTTCATTGTTCATCGGTCATTTGTCATTGCCCTGGCTGCGACATTCCGCAATGACAAATGACCGATGAACAATATCCTAAAGTCTGTCCCATTCCTGGTCTTTATGCAGTTGCGTAAAAGAGAGCAACATCAGATAGACGGCGCCGAAGAGGAGAGTGAACAGTCCGGCGAAGGCGATTGAGTGTAAATAGGCCGCAGGGTTGCGCAATCCTTCCAACAGATCATAGAACAGACTCGTCGGGCGGAAAAATACGTCCCAGCTATTCCAACGCAGGAAGCGTCCGAAGTAGATGCCGAAGCCGTTCAGACCCAGCGCGCCGAGCGCGAATACCCAACTGGCTGTTTTACCCGCCGTCCTGCGCACCAGCATCTGCATCAGAAAAAGCGAGACCAAACCGAGAAACGACCCCGTCCAGGCGAAAGCGACCAGCGTGATCAGGTCGTACCAGAGCGGCACACCGCTGCTCTGTTTGAGATGGATTATGTCGGTGATGAGGTAGGGCGCGTTGGGCAGAAACAGCAGCCAGAGCAGAGACAGTCCAATGATCGGGAGCCAGCGAAAGCGCGTCGGCCAGTGATTCAGGTTATAAGCGGCAAAGGCGCCTAAAGCCGGGAGCCAGGCGAGAAAGAGATTCCAGACCAACCAGGTGCGGGCCGAACCACCGTAATGCCAGGCGCGCAGCGCGAGAAGTCCCAGACAGAGCGCGGTGGCGAAACCGAGCGACGCGAGCACGGTGAGTTGCCGCCGGTAGCTTTGGTAATTTGCGAATGAAGAAGGAAGTTTGGAGCGCTCAATCATAACAAACCTTATGTAAAAGTGTACGGCGTTAAGATTACCATATCAATGCGAAGACTGAAAAACGCCGCGGCGAGCGGAAGAAGATCGAAGCAGAGGATAGAGAATAGATAATGGAGAAGATCGAGGGTGGAAGATAGAGTCGAGGATCGACTCTATCTTCCACCCTCTATTCTACTTGCGATTCATTGTTACACCTCAGGTTCAAACACCGTAAAGGCGGACCCTCGGCGTGCGTCCGTACCTCCACCCCGCTCTGGAGTAGAAGAACTCGACGCTGTCTATATTCCGATCGTCGCCGCGCAGATCAATGGCGCGCGTCTGACCACCGGAAGGGATTCGCTGCCTGATGTTGACTTCTTCACTACGGCCGTTGGCGTAATGAACAACAACGCGCTGGAACTCGATCGGCGCGCGTTCAACTCTGATTTGAATTCTCTGGAACCTGCCGCGCCAAGTGCCCACAGAAATCCTGTCATGATCCGACCTTCCATCCACATTGGCCTGTCCCAGATAAGTCCAACGGCCATACATTTGTGGCTTTGAAGACGAGCCACTAGCCGCCCTTTGGGCGCTGACGGCGCCGCCGACACTCAAGATAAACAACAGCCCAATCACTAATCGCATATACTTAGTTCTAAACATTTCATCCTCCTACGTTATGTTTTGAAACATTCGGAGCGGAAGCGCCAAACGCTGACGCTTCCACTCCATTAGCGTTTCGGTTTGCGGTTCTACCAGTATTAGTAGTACCGCCGGTAATATCGAGGGGGATGTCCGTAGTACCTTACTCTGGGAAAATACCCATGTCAGTACCTATAGTGGCGGGATCTTGTCCAGGGGCGATACGCGTGTCGTCGCCTCCAGTGGTCGCGGTAATAATGCCGAGACCGTCTGTCGTAACGGCGATGATACCCTTGCGCAGAAACTGGAGGAGTAAACGTCGCCGCCACAGGAAGCGCGAGGACACATGTGAATGCAAGCCAAATTGGCGCCTTCTTAAATCGCTTGTAATTCATTTTCCTCCTTTTAGAGCCTTCAAACCGCTCCAGCGTGAACAAATTACAAGGGGGCGCGTAATCGTCAATGCGAATATTCAGCGCGCATTACCCCGCACAAATAATGTAGCTTTCACCTACACTGTATGTAGGCAAGAGCTACATTTGTATGAAGCTCAGAAGTAGAGGCGACTCATTGTTAGCCCTTCTACTCACGCGCGCTTCGATAGGCATTCTTCTTCCATTTTAGAAACGGTAGCCAAACCGGAATCCTCCGCCCCTGCGGTAATAGCCACCATATGGGTAACCATAGTAGCCTCGGTAATAAGGCCTGTAGTAGGGATTATAGTATCCTCTTCGGTAATAACCTCCATAAGGATAACCATAGTAGCCACGGTATCCATAGCCACGGTATCCATAGCCACGGTATCCGTAGCCAGGATATCCCCGATAGCCATAGCCCCGATAGCCATAGCGACGCCACTGCGCCACATCACTGTATACACCGCTCTGCGCATATGCGGGTGGAGTAAACGTCGTCGCTACAGGAAGCGCGAAGACGCACATTAGAGCCAGCGAAACTATAATCTTCTTAAATCGTCCGTAATTCATATTCCTCCTTTCAGAGCCATCAGATGACTCTCATGCGTAGCAAATCGCAGAGTTGAACCTCGAGTCTTGCAGTCTTCAACCGCACGTCTCGTGCCAACTCCGCCGTCGCTTGGCGCTTTTAAATGGGTTTGTGAATGTATGGACGGGAACTTGAAACTGCTCTAAGCGCAGGCGCCCCTGACGGGCGCCGCTCATTCAAAAAGAAATTGAAGCGTCGTGACTACATGGAATGTGGCAGGCGCGCTATTACGCCCGTCTGCTCGCTCGTCTGCGAGCGCGGCTCTTGGGCGCCCAGCGACGCTGCCCAGCCCTGATGGCCGCTTTCTCGGTGCGATAACCGGCGAGTTGCGGGCTCAGTTCGAAATGCGCGGGGTCTTTCAGGCCGTAGCGCCATCTGAAACCATGCTTGCGCATGATGCGCACCATCTGGCGTCCTTTGGCCGTGAGACGGCGACGCCGGTGTCCGGTCGCCACGCCGCCGATGTCCACGGCCAGCCCGGCCTCGTGCATCGAAGTTCCGGGCCGCTTGGCGCCGTAGATCCCGCGCCGGGCGCGGCAACGGCGGATGCGAGCGCACCTATAGAGGGCGCGCTGCTCGGCCTGTGAGCGGAAAGCGCTGTTAATGCGGGGCCGAATGCCGCGTCTGCGCATGTCGCGCACGGCCGCGTTAAGCCGCGCGCGGGCGTCATTGTCGAGCGCATTGATGCGACCACGACCCAACGCCTGCAGCTCCGCACAAGATACAATGATGACGACCAGGCTGATTCCGATCGCCAAACAGGAAAGCGGCGTCTTAATTTTAGAGCACAACATTGGAGTGAAGAACTAACCTTGACGGTCAGGGGCGGCGGGATTTTACCGCACATCCGCCCCTGACGCTATTCGCCGCTGGCATCATTGGCGTTTTAATTGCGCCAGCGCAGTCTTGGGAATTTTCGCCACGATGCTGACCTGCGTGCCGACTAGGTCAGCATCGTCGTATTTCACCGCGAATCCGAGGATCATAGCCGATTCGGTCGAATTCAGTTTGTAATCGCCCTCCAGCCAACGCGCCATCTCGGTCGTCGCGCGCTGCAACGCCTGATCGAGCGAGCCTCCGATCCCAATAGCCATCAGATATTCGGCGTTCTCCGCCCGCGGCGTACCGATCGATTTCTCGGAGATCACGTCAACAGTGAACTCGAACTCCATCGAGGTTTCCAGCGCGTCGCCCGTCAATTCGCCGTCGCCTTGCGCGGCGTGGCCGTCGCCCATAAACAGCAATGCGCCGTCGTGAAAGACGGGCAGATAGACCGTCGTTCCTTCGCGAATCTGGTTGTAGTCCATATTGCCGCCGAAGACACCCGAATCCCCAGTCCTGATCACGTCACGGCCCGGAGGGGCGACTCCGACACAACCGAGCATCGGCTGCAACGGAACGGTGAAGCCTTTCAGCGGATCAGTCGGTTTTTCCAGATAGGCGATGCCCTTCTCACTATCCAGGTTCCAGCGGCTGCTGAAGTTCTGGGCGCGTTTCATATTCATCAGAGACCAGGGGTCAAGCGCGTTGGCCATGATCATCTGCCCGCTTTGCGCCCAGTCGCGATTGGTTCGGACCCGATTCAATTTGATTACCAGCGTGTCGCCTGGAATCGCCCCTTCCACGTAAAACGGACCGGTCAACGGATTACCCCCCATTGAACGGCGGACAGAATTCTCATCCCTGCCCCCGGCGTCAACGCTCCGCGTCTTCACCGTGTCGCCCGGAAAGATTCGCAACGCTGGCGGAATGGCGTATGAAAATGTGCGGTGAAACTGGGTGGGCGTAAACGCGTGCGTGCGCGGCCCGCCTTCGGGCCTGGTCGCGGGCCGCCGCGCGTTCCATTGAAGCTTGACGCCGCCCCAATCACCTTCGCCTTTCAAAGCGCCATCCTGCTGATTGCCGGTATACGTCGCGTCTACGCGACCATCGGGCGTCAGCCATTTCAGAGTGATCGCCGAACCATCAATCGTCCCTTCGATTTTGGACTGGCCGGAGTGGCCGGTGATCTTGTTGCCGGCGACTTGCAGACTCATTCGGTGCGTATGAGCCTCATCGGGAAACAACTCGATCAAAATCCATGCCCCGGAGATGTCGGTGCCTTTCGCGCCGGCCGCCTGGGCGAGCGCCGCCGCAGTCAACGAGCCAAGCCACAGCAAAGAGATGAGTAGAGAAAAGAGAACCCGTCGCATATTTGACCTCCTATTTGTTTACAGTCGAATGTCAGCGGATCAACTGAAATAGCTGTCATCAGGGTCTGACATCATTCTGCCCCGCTCCTCGTCTTCCCGCCGTAAACCTGGAAGTGTAACCGCGGTGATTAACGATCTGCGCGTTACCAGGGTTCCGTGAGACAGAGAGATAAACCCGCTCAAGAGCAAATTTCAGTTGATAATGAATACGGACCTGGGTAGGGGTTCACTCCTCCCGCAAAATACCGAGTGGCTTCTTCGTCATTACTTCCCAGTTCGAAAACACGCCCACCGTCATGACCAGCAGCAGCGCCGCCGCCACTCCGATGAGATTGATTGAGGGAATGAGCTGCCAGGGAGCTTTTACGCCGTACTTGCTGTACAACCACGTCAGCGCAATCGCGGCGGTCGAGCCAGTCACGCCGGCCAGCAGACCGAGTACGCCGTATTCGATGAGCGTAATGTAAACGATGAGCTTCTTCTCCGCGCCCAGAGTCTTGAGAATCGCCGCTTCGTAGAGGCGATGAATCTTGGTCATCGCTACCGAGCCGGTCAGGATCAACACGCCGCATAGGAAGACGAATACGCTGAGGAAATTCACGGCGAGCGAGACGTCATTGAGCTTCTTCCTTATAACTGCGGCATGATCATAGACGTCAAGCGACAAAACGTTCGGGAAGCTATCGACCAACTCTCGTTGTAATTGCGCGCGATGAGCGCCAGGCGGCGGGCCTTTGAACGCGCTGGCGAAGATTTGCGGCTCGTCTTCGAGCGCGCCGGGCCGGAAGATAATGCCAAAGCGAAAGTAGTCGGAGGTCACCGAGAAGCCTTCCATTCTGCGACGGACGCTGGTGACCTTAGCCGCAATGCACCGCTCTGTAAGGTCGAAGATCATTAAGTCGCCGACGGCGGGGTTGTAGTCGCGGCCTTGGATATACTCCACCGATACCTCCGGTTCGGCGCCGGGCGTCGGCTCCCATAATTTGCCGGCGACGACCGTCTCGTCATCCCTTGCCAGATCAGACTTGTAAGTAACCCGATGCTCACGCCCGAATTTGTTGAGGTCCGCTCTCTTAAGGGGCTGAGAGTAGTCAGGAGCGCGTTTGATCTCGACTAGCCGCGCCCGCACTACGGGAATGATCTCCGGCGCCGCGCCTGCCAGACGCATGACAGTCTCCTCGACGGCCTGGCGCTGATCAATTTGAATATCGAACAGGTACATATCAGCCGCGGCCAGGCTGAGATCGACATTCAACTCGCGCTTCAGATTCGCCTGGTGCAGGCGCATCGCGGTGACGAACAACGTGCCAAGCCCGACCGCAATCAGGATCATCTTCGTCTGATTGCCAGGTCTGTAGAGGCTCCCAACTCCCTGGCGCAAGACAAATGACGGCAGTCGTCGCGCGCGGCGCAATAATCGCATCAGCCCCGCGCCTATCAGGTTGAGGACCAACGCCGTCCCAACCAGCATCCCTATGAATATCCCGCCGATTCTGAGTGAGCTTGCCTGATAGCTCGTCAGCGCAAACAGCGCAAGCACAATCAGCAGCCCGACGCCCAGGCTAAGCCAGTCAATTCGCCGTTTCTCGCCCGCCATATTCTGCCGCATCACGAGCATCGGCTTGACCAGCCGAATTTCCAGCAAGGACGGCAATGAGAAGAGCAACGTGACGAGCGCGCCGACGCCGATCCCCTGGAGGGCCGCCCGCCAGGTCAGGCCGGCTTCAACCTGAAAAGGGAGGACGCCGTCAAATAGCCTGGCAATGACGAGCGTCATCGCGCCGGCGAACAACAGGCCTAGCAGGCTGCCGACAACACAGAGCGCGAGCGCTTGCGCCAGATACGCGCCGAGCACATGCCGGTTGTCGCCGCCCAGACACTTGAGGATGGCGATGGTCTTCATCTTCTGCTGGATGAAGACACGAGTCACGCTGGAAATGCCGATCCCGCCCAGGATCAGGATCACCAGCCCGGCAAGGCTCAATTGAGCCTCCATACGCTCAAGTACCTGATTCGCAAAATTCTGCATGCCGCGGAACGACCCCAGCCAGTAGGACCTATGCGGCCTGAGATCGCGCTCCAGCTGCCTCCGAAGCGCCTGATCCTTCCCCTCGCGCGCTTTGAAAAGACGCGCCCACATAAAGCTGTCGAATATTGTCAGCCCCGCCTCAGGCGCATCGGCGTAATCCACCAACACGCGCGGTAGGGGCCTGGAAATGACCCCATAGCCCGGCATATTCTCGATCGCTCCGCGGACAGTGAATGTCAACAGCCCGAGATTGACCTCATCGCCGATCTTGAGACCGAGTTGCGTCATCAATCCGGACGTCAGGAGTATGCCGTATCCCCTCAACATTGAGTGCGCGTACCGGGCCCCGTCCGTCAGTTGTATCTCGCCGTACAACGGGTACTGCTCCTGTACCCCCAGCAGCAGGACCATGATGGGCGGCGCGTTCGGATCCTTCACAGAACGTATCATCGTCTGCGTACCTTTCACTTCCGTGTGCGCCGCCACGAGCGGCGAGTCGAAGTAGCGTGCGACCACCGCCTCGACCTCCGGCGTCCATGGCTGGTTGGATCCCACCTGCACGTCACATGCGTACATAACCCGCGCATCGCGCCCGACCGCAGCCCTCATATTCTGTACCATTGAGCGCAGGCTGACGATGGAGCCGACGCCGATGGCGATGCAAAGAAAGAAGAGCGACAGCCGCCGCCACGACGCGCGCATCTCGCGCCAGGCCATATTGAGGATGAATTTCATGCCTCCTCCGCCGTGTGAAGGGTTGAATCAGATTCTGGCGCCGCATCAGCCATTCGCCCTGTCGCCTCATCACTAACTATCCGCCCCTCGTTGAGCGAGATCACCCGATCGGCCTGGCTGGCCAGCGCGTGATCGTGCGTGACTAGCAGCAGCGTCGTCGAACGATCGCGGTTGAGTTTGACGAGCAGATCGAAAACGCGCCCTCCATTTTTTGAATCGAGGTTTCCCGTAGGTTCATCGGCCAGCAGGATCGCCGGATTGTTTGAAAATGCCCGCGCGATGGCCACGCGCTGCTGCTCGCCGCCCGAAAGCTGCGAAGGGTAATGATGACCGCGCTCGCGCAGGCCGACCTCGTCAAGCAATAATTGCGCCCGTTCGCGCGCCCTCGGCAGCCCCGCAATCTCCATCGGCACGAGGATGTTTTCGTAAGCCGTCAGCGAAGTGATCAGATGGAACGATTGAAAAATGAACCCGACCTTCACGCCGCGAAGACGGGCCAACTTGTCCTCCTTCATCTGCGTGATGCATTCACCATCCAGTCGAATGTCGCCGGTGGTCGGATAGTCGAGCCCGGCGACCAATGAAAGCAGCGTGGATTTGCCGCTGCCCGAAGGCCCCACGACGGCGACGAATTGGCCCCTGGGAATGGAGAGATATACCGCATGCAAAATGGTCAGCTTCTCAGAGCCGCTGGTGACAGTTTTGGAAACGTTGGCAAGGTCGATCATCGCAGAGAACACCCTCAACCATTGACAAATGGAAAGTGAAAAATGAAATAAAGAGTCAGGCTTATTCGTTGAACAACACCACCGTCGGATCCATTAGCATAGCCCGCCCGCGCCGGAACCAGCATAGCGGAGAACGCCACACCTGCCAATATAATGGCGGTTATGACTTAGGCGTTAAATTAGACCAAAAAACATTGGGACATGATCAACCACCGGGGCGCGGAGCATCACGGGGAAAAACAATAATCATAGCCCACGTGTTCCCCTCGCCCCCGTGGTTGATCATGTCCCAATGTTTTTGGGAATTGATCGAAGAACGGGCGTCGGAACTGCTGCGCTCAGCGCGCCTCTCTCTTGACTTTGACCGCCTGCCGCGTGAAAACCGACCTGCCCGGCCGCGCTATGTGAATCTCAGGAATGTTCGCTGGCCGATCAAGCTTATCTTTTTGGGAGAGGTAAGTGAGTGTGTACTCCGAGTCAACTTCACTGACCAACCTATCCGGTCTGTGGAGCATAAATTCACTGACCACTGCGGGGCGCCAATATTCGCCCCCACTCTCGACGGTCAGCGTCTTCAAGTCTTCAGCCGCGCTTTCCACCTGTTCGATATATTGTTTGAGCTCGCGCGCGCGTTTGAACGTCGGCGGACTCAATATCTCACGTGAGAAGCGCTTTTTTTTCAACAGCTTCCGAGCTTCGGCAAGAATAATCTCTGTCCAACTGATTACGTATATCGAAGCGCCAGTCGCCATCACATGCTCAAACGCCGATTGTTTTGCGGACATGCTCGCCGAATCCAGGCCGTCTGTCACTAAGACCAAAACGCGGCGGCCGGCCGGGGCGTTTTGCAACCGAACCGCGGCTAATTCGAGCGCGTCATAAAAACGCGCTTTGAAACTGGCCCGGAACCCGTCTCGCAGAGCGCTAATCCCCTCATCAGGATTGCGCGTCCAGTCTTGCAGCATCTCCACTCGGTCTGCATATTGAATAATGGCGACCTGATTCTGCGGAGCTAATCGGCGCAACACAATCTCGGCAAATTCCCGGGCGATCGGCCGAGAAATTGTAGTATAGTTCCCCCCTTCAAATAATTTTTCACTGGTTTCTTTATCTAATCCGCCGAAGAATACTCCATCCACAGCGCCAGCTTGGATGGAGATGAATTCGGCATCGGGGGCGCTTCGCCCACGATTAATTCTTGTTACAACACCCGCTAATATGATC
>DATEMG010000430.1:0-2942 GCA_035275805.1 Blastocatellia bacterium | reverse complement strand
GGAGGCATCTGGCCCGTGCGCACTTTCCGCAACACCCTCTCCCAAAGCGACGCATCTCCGCCGACGTTGTCGAACTCCAGGTCCTGGAGCGAGACGCCGGCGGTCTTCGATTTCTGGTTGTGACAGACGACGCAGTTCTCTTCGATCAATGCGCGTTGGGCGACCAGCGCATTTGCGCGCTGCGCCCGCGAGGACGAAGAGGAATAGAGAGTCGCCAGGCAGCCAATGAAAATTACAAAGCCCAATTGCAGCGAACGCCGTTTTTCCATCTTGCCATACACAAATGCGCATTACCGACCGCGCGGTTCTTAATTAGAAACAGGACTATTGCTTGAATCGCATGCGCATCATTAATCACTTTTCAATTCTTTTCAATACTTATTGGTCTAACCAGTAAACCTCGCCTTTTGTTTTAGCCGCATGGCGTCGCGAGTGGCATGCGCTTCGGCGTCGTTGTTGAAGTAGACATACAGATCCCTTCCCGCCCGGATCTGTTGTTCCATCCACCTGCTCCAACTCCGCAGCGTCGGTTCAGGATAGCCGCCTCGATACTTCTCCTTCGCCCCGTGGAAGCGGACATATGCGATTGGCCCGACGGCCAATCGCGGGACGTCCAGCCCGGGCATGTCGTGCGCGCAGAAAGAGGCTCCTCGTTCCTCCAACAGTTGAAAAACCTCGTCGGCCATCCAGCTTTGATCGCGGAATTCGAAGACGTGCCGCAGTCCTTCAGGCAGCAGGTCCAGGAAAGATTCCAACCGCTTCAGGTTCAAACGCCAGCGCGGCGGCAGTTGATAGAGGATCGGGCCTAGATGTTCTCGCAGGAGCCTGGAGCGATCCAGAAATCTCTTGAGCGGCGCTTTCGCGTCTTTCAGTCTTTTCATGTGGGTCAAATATCGATTCGCCTTGACCGCGTAGATGAATCCGTCCGGCGCCTGCTCGCGCCAGGCCTTGAAAGTTTGCGCGGCGGGCAGTTGATAGAAAGTATTGTTTATCTCGACCGTGTCGAAAGCCCTGGCGTATAACTCGAACCATTGCTTCGGCGGCGCTTCTTCCGGATAGAAGCGCCCGCGCCAGTGCTCGTAGTTCCATCCAGAGCAGCCGATGCGAATCGTTCCCCTTCTCATCTCAATCTGGCTTGCGGATTGCATAATAGGACTTATAGGACCTATAGGGACCTATAAGTCCTATTCACGATATGAATTTCGACGAACTGACAAAATATTTCGATCGATTGGAGGCCGCCAGCGGGCGGTTGAAAATGTACAACCTGCTCGGCGAATTATTCAGCCATGCCGGCAAGGATGAGGTCTCCGAAATCGCCTATCTGCTCGAGGCGCGTTTGGGGCCGCCGTTTGCGGCTGTGAACATCGGGATGGGAGAGCGGATGGTTGCCGCCGCTGTCGCCGCCGCCACAAAAGAGTCCGAA
Source organism: Blastocatellia bacterium (assembly GCA_035275805.1). GTDB lineage: Bacteria > Acidobacteriota > Blastocatellia > RBC074 > RBC074 > JAJVID01. The sequence continues at coordinate 1,516 of DATEMG010000430.1, read as the reverse complement.
CGGGAGGTCTCGAAACTTTACAAGGAGCTTGGCGATCTTGGTTTGGTCGCGCAGAGACTGACGCCGAAAAACAGGCGCGGCAAGTCGGCTGTGTCTGAAGTCTACTCCTCGTTGCTCGAGATTGCGCGGACGAGCGGGCGGGGGAGCGCGGAGAAGAAGGTCAAGCGGCTGGCGGACCTCATCGGCTCGGTGTCGCCGCTCTCGGCGCTCTACATTGCGCGTTTCGTAGTTGGACGCATGCGGCTCGGCGTCGGCGCTCCCACCATAATCGAGGCGGCGGCCCGTTTGCAGATGGACGCCAAGGACGCGCGCGCCGTTATAGAGCGGGCATACAACCTCTGCTCCGATCTTGGCCTGACGATCAAGACACTGCGCGAGCGCGGCCTGGGGGGCCTCAAGAAGTTCAAAGCGCATGTGGGAGCGCCGGTCCGCATGATGCTGGCCGAGCGATTGCCGAACGCCGAAGCCATCGTCAAACGGCTTGGGCGCTGCGCGGTCGAGGCGAAGCTCGACGGATTCCGCTGCCAGGTTCATCTTAGGGGGCGCAAAGTGGAAATCTTCTCGCGCAACCTGGAACGCACGACCGACATGTTCCCAGACATCGCATCGGCGGTCGCGGCGAGCGTCCGCGCCCGGAACGCGATAATCGAAGGCGAGGCCGTCGCCATCGACGAGGCCACCGGCGAGTTCCATCCCTTTCAGGTCACCGCCCAGCGTAAGCGCAAATATAAGATCGAGGAAATGGCGCGCGAGTTCCCACTCGTCTTCGTGGCCTTCGATCTGCTCTACGCCGACGGGATGGACTACATCAATCAGGAGTATCGAACGCGCCGCGCTTCGCTGGAGAAACTCGTCAAACAGCCGGGGCGATCCGCCCCGGCCAAATCCGCCAAACCTGATGGGCGCGTCCGCGTGGTCGAGCGGGTGGTTACCGAAGACGCCTCCGAGCTTCAGGAATTTTTCGACGAGCAGATAGATCGCGGTTTGGAAGGCGTCGTCGCCAAGCGCCTCGACTCGCGCTACGAGGCCGGGGCGAGAAACTTCAACTGGATCAAGCTCAAACGCGCCTACCGAGGCGAGCTGAGCGACACGATTGACGTGGCGGTGGTCGGTTACCTGCGGGGACGCGGAATGCGGGCGAAGCTGGGCATCGGGGCATTGCTGGCCGCCGTCTACAATAAAAAGACGGACAGCTTCGAAACCGTCGGCAAAGTGGGCAGTGGGTTGAGCGAAAAGAATTGGGTTCGTCTGCGCGAGTTGCTCGACGAGGCGGCGGCCCTTGATAAACCGGCGCGCGTGGATTCGCGCCTCGTCCCCGACGTCTGGGTCGAGCCGCAATACGTCATGACCGTGCTCGCCGACGAGATCACGCGTTCGCCCGTTCATACATGCGCGCGCGGCAAGACCGGCGCCGGCCTCGCCCTGCGATTCCCCCGCGTTGTCGGTTTCACCCGGGAAGATAAATCTCCCGAAGACGCGACTACAGTCGACGAAATCAAAAAGATGTACGCCATAC
>DATEMG010000429.1:0-17333 GCA_035275805.1 Blastocatellia bacterium | reverse complement strand
TATGGCGCAGCGAAAATGGCAATTGGCCTGGCCTTCATGATCCTGCTCAGCGTGGGATGCTACAGCGAGGCCAGATGCCAAACTCCGGCTCCCCCCGCTCCCGATCCGAAAGAGTTGCACGGCGGGATCGAGGTGGCTCTCAGATCGGTCCGGGCGATCGTGTTACGCGTATCGACCAATCCTGAGGGAGACAACATCAAAATTATATTCGCCGACCAGATCCCCCTTTCAACGTCTATTCCAAAAGACGACAAGCCTGCTCCCGAATACATTCGCGATCTCGCGCTGGCGGTTCAGAAACTTTCAGATAGAGTGCAAAATGAGCTTCACGTGCCGCCGAATCAAATCCATCTTATAGGGCTGTCCGAACTCGCAGGGCAAACCCGCGCCGATCTGGACAGAGAGGTTCGCGACAAACTCGGAAAAGAGATCACATTCCTCGACGCCAAAGGCGAAACAGAGTTGAACATCGCCGGTAACATCCCGCGGTTTTATCAATTCGAGGGAAAGCGGTATGACAATCGTAGCATCTCCCTGCTACTTGATATTAGCGCGACGAGCGTCAGGGGCGGTTATCAGCAATTGGGCATGACGTCACGCGGGCGAGCCGAGTACGACTATATCACCTGGGACATCCCAATCAACGGCCCGCTGCGCTCCGAGGCCGCCCAGAACCCCGGTCTGATGATGCGAAAGAAGGTCTACCTGGTGGGAAATATCGTCTGGGCGTTAACCGCCCTGCTCTACCCCCAATATCAAGGGGATTACGTCCCACTCACAATGGACGACATCAAAAACTTCTATGACCGCGCGATGACCGACCCGGAAGCGTTACTCAATCCCGACCTGTCGAGGATCCGCGACGAGAACACTCGAAAAGAGGCCAGAAAAGTCCGCGAATCAATCAAGGCCATCTACACTCCGAGAACCCTGACCGCTGGGGCGGAATCACTGAGGCTCGCGGCGACTGAGTTAAGTCTAGCCGACAAACGGCTGATCTTCGCCCGAAACAGCAACTGGGCTCGCATACTCAATTTCATCCGTCTTCAGATTGAACAATGAGTGTTTGCGGCTGAAAGCCATTCAACATATCCGATCGAACCTTCAGCGATTCGGAGAGCCAGCCTTCCGAAGAAGAAAAAACTTGTCAAAATCAGGCAGCGGCGTCCATGTTTTACGTCATGCGTCGATGTGATTGATTTAGAAGCAATTACGGTAGCAGTTGTGATTACTAAGTTAGTTTAGACGCGTTGACAGGCTACAGAGTGTAGAGTAGATTGTGCCCGCTTCATATATAACACTGTAAAAAAAACTTGGTCATAGGCTCGATCCCACATTACGCATAAGCTAAATTTGAACTCAATGGCTGTACATAACTTGTATAGAAGCCAACCGATATTATTCGGCAGCCCGATTTAACGCAGGTTTTTGGCGGTGTTGTGGTTCACGCTCGAAATTTGCTTTCCGTGGCAATGAGAAGGGACCCCGCAATGTTTTTGACGGCCAAGCGCGAAGCGCGGCAAATTTCATGAACTAGCCCGGAGTCCCGCGCGGCCTGGCGGATCGCCGCACATCCCTTTCAAGAAGTTACATCCCACGACACTCAGCCGCAGGTCTCAGTTTAGGGCAATCGAAAGTTGAGAGTTCGGGAAATTCTCCGAGATCCAGAGCCAAATCCGTAGCGTTTTCCGTTTGAGTTGGTGAGGTTAATTCTAGAGCAAATTTCAATTGGATGTACGGGATAGTACCGCTCGCGATACTGACCCAGCGCCTCTTCCCGTAAACCCATTTACAATCCGCTCTAATTGCGGTTACGGCCCTGACCACGCTCTCCTTTTCGCTACCTGTCAGTCATGTTCTTGTAAAGCGTTCCACCGGGAGTATGTCAGTCGACGCCCCGTTATGGATGACAAAACCAGATGGAGGAACCACTCATGTTTACCCTTAAGAATTCTACGCTTTGCGCGTCGATCGTAATGGCCGCCCTTTTTGCGATCGCCGCGGGCAATATTGACGGTCTTGTGAAGGCTCAAACAACCAAGGCGACGATTTCAGGAACGGTCACCGACGAGAAAGGAGCGGTGGTCGCCAACGCCACAATCATCGCCAAGAACCTCGATACCAATCTCTCTCGCGAAACCATGTCGGACGGCGCTGGACGTTACCGCATCCCGGAACTGGCGGCCGGCCAATATGAGGTGACCACGGAAGCCCGCGGCTTTCGGCCGAAAATTCATCGCGGCATTGAACTGACCGTCGGGCGCGAAGTGATCGTCGACCTCCTGCTCAATGTTGGCAATGTCCAGGACAAGATCGTCATCGAGGGGGACGCGGCGTTGGTAGAGACAACCACGTCGGCGGTGAAATACCTGGTCAATAGAAAACAGGTCGAGGAGCTTCCCTTGAACGGGCGCGACGTGCTACAGCTCGCCACACTGCAAAACGGAGTGGTGAGCGTGGCCTCGATCTCAGACACCCAAGAGAACATCGGTCCCGGCCTGACGAGGCTCATCGTCAACGGCGCGCGGCTGGACGCCAACACTTACTACTTGGACGGAACCGACACCGCGGACGCATTCGCCAATTCACCCGGCGGATTAGGGGGCGGTTTTCTCGGCGTGGACGCGCTCAGGGAATTTCAGGTGTTGACCTCGAATTACTCGGCCGAGTTCGGAGTGGGCGGCGGCGCCATCGTCAACGCGATAACCAAGTCAGGCGGCGCCCAGTTTCACGGTACCGCCTTTGAGTTCCTGCGTAATAGCGCGCTCGACGCCCGCAACTTTTTTAACGCGCAAAAACTCCCATTCAAGCGCAATCAGTTCGGCGGGAGCCTCGGCGGACCGCTCGTCAAGGATCGCGCCTTCTTCTTCTTCAACTACGAAGGGCTGCGCCGCCGCGAAGGGACCTCGAACATTTTCTTTGTTCCGAGCCCGGACGCCCGGCAGGGAAACCTGACGAGCGGCCGAGTGACCGTCGCCCCGTCGGTCCTGCCCTACCTGGCGCTCTACCCGCTGCCGAATGGCGCCATCAATGGCGACACGGGCGTCTTCAGGCGTGACGTTAACGAATCAACCAACGAGGACTTCTTCACGGTTCGGCTGGATCACACGCTGACCTCCAAGCACTCTCTTTTCGGACGCTATAGGTTCGATGACTCGGACTTGCGCAATGCCGCGGGAGTCATCATCGATCGGACGCTGAACAACCAGAGTCATTACGTCACGATGGAAGGACAGTCGATATTTTCCCCTCGCGCGATCAACACTCTCCGCGCCAGTTATAGCCGAATCAAATTTGACAGCGCTTTCCCGTTCGCCGCGACGGTGGGGCCCGAGTTGTCTTTCGTACCGGGGCGGCCGATGGGGGCGTTTTCTCTGCAGGGACTCTCAGAGTTGCGGACCGCGCAGGCTGCCCCGATAAGCTTCGCGCTGAACAACATCGAAGTCAGCGAACAGTTTATCTATAACCGCGACGGTCACGCGTTCAAGTTCGGCGGCATGGGGCGCCGGTATCAGCTCAATGCCGATTCGACGCTGGTTCCGGACGGCGTATTTGTCTATGGCGGCGGAGTCAGGCCGTTTTTGACCGGCAGTCCGCAAGTGTTATTCGTGCCGGCTCCGGGCAAGAATTTCTATCGCGGCATCCGCCAGACGCTTTTCGGTTTCTACGTTCAGGACGACTGGAAGGTCCGGCCGAATCTGACGCTCAACCTGGGGTTGCGCTATGAGCCGATCACTTCCCCGACCGAAGTTAACGGCAAGGTCGCCAATTTACGTAACTTTACGGATCCTACCACGACAGTGGGAGACCCGTTCATCGAAAATCCCTCGAAGCGCAGTTTCGCGCCGCGATTCGGCTTTGCGCTGGACCCGTCCAGAAACGGCTTGTGGGCCATACGAGGCGGCTTCGGCGTCTTCAACGCCTCCCTGCGGCCTATGCAATATCGGTTCGCCATATCCAACCAGCCGCCTTTCGGGCAACTGGTCGTGTTGCCTGGAGTCTTCCCGAACGCCTTCTCCCGGTTCATCAACAGTCCGCTCCCATTCCCGGCCCTGTTGTGGCTCGCGCAATTCGACTCGGATCAGCCGACAATTTATCAATGGAACTTGGCTGTCCAGCGGGAGCTGGGCAGGAACCTGGTCGTGTCGGCGAGTTATATCGGCTCACGCGGAGTTCATTTGCTCACCAACGTGAACTCAAATGTGCGGAAAGATTTCCAGATCGTCAATGGACAGAAGTTCTACCCGCAGATTGCGAACACACAAGCGGCGCGTATCAATCCGAATTTCGGCGCGATGCAAATAATGGCCTTCAACGGCGATTCCTATTACCACGGGCTGCAACTGTCTGCGGCCAAGCGGTATTCCGCCGGCCTGCAGTTCCAGCTTGCCTACACCTACTCGAAATCGACTGACACCGCCTCGGCGACCGAGTCTGTTTACCGAAACGGCGTGACCGGCGGTGACTTCCAGGACCCGCTGGCGCCCGCCGCGGACAAGGGGCTCTCCGACTTCGATCTTCGCCACAACTTCGTAGCCAATTTCCTTTGGGAACTGCCGTTCGGGAAAGGCCGGAGGTTCGGCGGCAATTTCAGCGGGGCGGCGGACAAACTGATCGGCGGCTGGGGCGTCGGGGGCATTCTCAATCTCCGGAGCGGGTTCCCGTTCACCGTGACTCTCGGCTTCGATCGCGCCCGCAATGGGAACGATAATTTGCAAACACAGAGGCCGAATCTGGCGCCCGGGCGCGCTGTTGAGAGCGCCGTTACGGGCGATCCGAGTCGATACGTTGACCCGACCGCATTCGCGCTGCAATCAGCGGGTTTCTACGGCAGCCTGGGCAGGAACACACTGAAAGGGCCAAATCTGAGGACCTTCGATTTTTCGTTCCTCAAAAAGACTCGCATCACCGAACGCATTACCACGGAGTTCAGAGGGGAGTTTTTCAATATATTCAACATAACGAATTTCTCTCCTCCGAACGCCGCAAACCGCGTGATCTTCAATGGCGTGGACTCGTCCGGCGTGGGAACCGTTTCGGGCGCCTTCGGACAGTTGACGCAGACGGCTGTCAGTTCGCGTCAGATTCAGTTCGGCTTGAAGTTTCTCTGGTGAAAGCGGAAGACTGTTAGCCACAGAAGCCACAGAGAACACAGAGAGATCATTTTGCCCTCTGTGTCCTCTGTGTCCTCTGTGGCTATTCATCTACACGATGGCCGTAGTAGGAAAGGGGAAAATTATGAGAACAGTTCACAAAATAATCGTTGCTCTGGCCTGCGCCGCCGCGCTTTTTCTGTGGTCTCTGCCGAAAAGCCAGGCCACGGAAGGCCTGACGTTCAACAAAGACATCGCTTCGCTCTTATTCAAGAACTGCGCCGAGTGTCATCGACCGGGCGAAACCGCGCCGTTCTCGGCTTTGACTTACAAAGATATCCGTCCCTGGGTAAAAGCGATTCGAGAAAAAGTATTGACTCGCGAGATGCCGCCCTGGCATGCCGATCCGCATACCGGTCAATGGGCCAACGATCGCCGTTTGGCGCAAAAGGAGATCGAAACGATAGTCGCCTGGGTCGACCAGGGCGCGACGGAGGGAGATCCGAGCGACTTGCCGCCTCGGCCTGAGTTCGTCGAAGGCTGGACAATCGGCAAACCGGATCTTGTTTTGACAATGCCCGAGGAGTTTACTCTCGAAGCCAGCGGGCCGGACGAGTATCGATATTTCCAAATCGATCCCAAATTCACGGAAGACAAATATGTGCAGATGGTCGAGGCGCGGCCCGGCAATCGCAAGATCGTACATCACATCGCCGCCTTCATTCAGTCGCCGCCGAAAGACGTCAAGTCGAGTCCGAAGCCTGCTGGGAAAGAGGGCGAGAAAACGAATGAAGAGTCGGTCCGTTACAACGAAGGGTTTCTGAGGCGAACGAAAATGGCCTCCCCGGTTTATGACGACGGGTGTTCGTTGCCGAATGGCGGACAGGGCGACCGAAGAGACGGCGCCGGAGACGAGGGAGATGTGATGTACCTTGCGGGCTATGCTCCGGGAATGAACCAGACGATGCTGGAGCCGGGCGTCAGCAAAAAGATACCAGCCGGCTCAAGGATCACCCTCCAGGTGCATTACTCAAAGACCGCCGGATCGGAGCAAAAAGACCGTTCCAGCGTCGGTTTGATCTTTGCCAAGACTTCTGGGGGAAAAGAAGTTTTGACCAGAAGCGTCGCCAACGGCTACTTCCTGATTCCGCCAGGCGCCGGGCGTCATCGCACAACCGCCTGTTGGACGTCGAAGGAAGACATACATATCGTAACCTTGATGCCGCACATGCACTTCCGCGGCGTGGAGATGGATTTCAAGGCGATCTACCCTGATGGACGCGCCGAGGTCTTGCTCAATGTGCCGAACTACAGCTTCTATTGGCAGACAGTCTACTATGCCGCGAAGCCAATCCCGATACCCAAAGGAACGAAGATAGTAGTCACGGCTTATTTCGACAATTCAAGCAAGAACAAATACAACCCCGACCCGACCCGGGCCGTCCGCTTTGGCGATCCGACTTACGACGAGATGATGGTCGGCGTGGTTGAGTACACGATTGATGGCAAACCAGTGAAAGCCTCGACGGCGAGGAATTAAGTAGCCGATTCGTTCAAGTAAAGACAAAGTAATCTGAAAAGTCATTCATCTCACAACTCGTTGTCCTGAATGAAGAAAAATGTAGCTTGTGATGCGTCGCGGAACGTAGACGGACTGCAGGTTGCATGTAAGTATTATATTTAGATCAGGAGTAACTAGGTTGGCTATGAAGCGGACTGGTGACAAGGCAATGGCGGCCTTGCGGGCCGACTGGCTGACCAGCGGTGGCGAGATGGGGAAATTGATTCGTGTGATGGATTGGTCACGGACGCCAGTCGGGCCGATAGAATTTTGGCCGCAAAGTTTGAAAACCGCCATTAATATTCTGCTCAATTCGCGCCATCCGATGTTTATCTGGTGGGGGCGCGAACTGATCAATATCTACAATGACGCACATAGGCCGATGCTCGGCGCGCGCCATCCGCAGGCTTTAGGGCGGTCTGCGCCGAACGTGTGGGCCGATGTATGGCCGGTGTTCGGACCGCAAGCCGAGGTTGTGATGCGCGAATGCCAGGCGACGTGTAATGAATCTATCCTGCTCGTGATGGAACGGCATGGCTACACTGAGGAGGCTTACTTCAGCTTTTCCTACAGCCCCGCGCCAGACGATGCAGGTGGCGTAGGCGGCGTCTTCTGCGCTGTCACTGAGAACACCGCGCGCGTGCTGGATGAGCGGCGGTTGAAAACGCTGCGCGACCTCGGTGAACGCAGCCTGGCGGAAGCGAAAACCGTCGAACAAGCCTGTCGCGCCGCCGCCGTAACATTGGCTGACAACCTACACGATTTTCCCTTCGCCCTGATCTACTTGCTCGACGAAGACGGCAAGCGCGCGCGTCTTTGTGAGACGGTCAACCTTCCCGCCGGGACGAAAGCGAGTCCTGCGACGGTCACCGTTGGTAGCGGCGATGACGGTTGGAACTTTAGTCGAGTAATCGAGACAAGCCGGAGTCAGATTGTCGAAGACCTGGAAAAGCGGTTCGGGCGATTGCCCGCAGGTCCCTGGGCGGATGACTGGGCGAAGCGCGCGCTTGCGCTGCCGCTCGCCAAAACCGGGGCGCAAGAATTGCCCGCCGGCTTTTTAGTCGCCGGAACCAGCCCGCGCCTGGCGTTTAATGACGATTACCGCAACTTCCTCGATCTCGCCGCCGGGCAGATTGCCAAAGCGATATCCAACGTCCGCGCCTACGAAGAGGAGCGCGAGCGCGCCGAGGCGCTGACCGAAATTGACCGCGCCAAGACCGTGTTCTTCTCGAACGCCCCGCACGAATTCCGCACACCGCTCGCATCGTTGCTCGACCTTTTGGCGGCCATCGTAGAATCTTCTGACGACGCCATCGTCAGCAAGGATTTGAACGGCGTCATCATGAGTTGGAACAAAGGCGCGGAGAAGTTGTTCGGCTATGCGGCTGAAGAGGTCATTGGTAAGTCAATCATGATTGTGATACCGCCGGATCGCGCTTATGAGGAAAAGCGTATTCTGGAAAGCGTCCGGCGCGGCAAAAAGATTGACCATTACGAAACAGTGCGACGGCGCAAAGACGGCGCTCTTGTCGAAATCTCATTGACGGTTTCGCCGATTCGGGACAGGGAGGGCGCGGTAATTGGCGCGTCGAAAATCGCCCGCGATATCAACGAACGCAAACGGGTTGAGCAGGCGCTGGCCGAAAGCGCGCGACAGCAGCGGGCGTTATATCTGTTCGCGGATCATCTGCATCGCGCCCAATCGCTAGACGACGTTTATAACGCGGCGTTGGATGCCCTTCTCGACGCGTTGCAGTGTGACCGCGCTTCGATCTTGCTCTTCGACGACACCGGCGTGATGCGGTTTGTCGGTTGGCGCAATTTGTCCGAGGGTTATCGCAAAGCTGTCGAAGGCCATTCACCGTGGAAGCCCGACGAAAAATATCCGCAGCCGGTTCGCCTTAACGATGTTGACGTGGCTGAAATAGATGACTCGCTCAAAACCGTCGTCAGAGAAGAGGGTATCGGCTCGCTCGCGTTCATCCCGCTCGTCTCCCGCGGAAAGCTCATCGGCAAGTTCATGACGTATTTCAACGCGCCTCACATTATCAGCGACGACGAAATCGCGCTCAGTCTGACCATCGCACGCCAGCTTGCCTTCGGTATTGAACGCAAACGCGGCGAAGAACTTTTACGGCAAAAAGCGGCGCAGCTTACTCTGATCACCAACACCGCGCCGGTCTTCATAGCTCATTGCGACGCTCAAGCGCGATTCAAGTTTGTCAACGAACCCTACGCCGAGAGATTCGGCTTAACGCCTGAAGACTGTATCGGCAAACGATTCTCCGAAGTCGTCGGCGCGGAAGCTTACCGTAGCCTTCGTCAATACATCGAGGTCGCGCTGAGCGGCGAGCCAGTCGATTTCGAGGTCGAAGTTCCGTATGCGGCCATTGGCAGGCGTTTCATGCACAGCTCTTACGCGCCGGAGTTCGACGCCAACGGAAAGGTCGTCGGGTTTGTGGCGGCCATTACCGACGTCAGCGAGCGCAAGAAGGCCGAGCAGAACCTGATTGCCACGACAGCCAAATTCGAATCCGTCTTCAATCAGTCAGGCATCTACGCCGGGATGATGGACCTGCAAGGCTACTTGCGGGAGGTCAATGACATTGCCCTCGACCGGTGCGGATACACTAGGGAACAGGTACTGGACCGGCTGTTCTGGGAAACGCCGTGGTGGCGCGGATCAGAGGAGGTGAAGGCTCGGATTCGCGCCGCGACCGAGCAGGCCGCCGCAGGCATGGTCTTCCGTGAGGAGTTGCCGTACTGGTGGGCTGACGGCACGGAGCGCGTGGCGGAATTCGCCATGCTCCCGATTCGCGATCAGGACGGCGGCGTGATGTTGCTGTATCCCACAGGCATTGATATCACCGAGCGCAAGCGGGCCGAAGAAGAGATCGCGCGGCTACTAACCGAGGAGCAGGCGGCGCGCGAAGTGGCGGAACAGGCAACGCGCGCGAAAGACGATTTCCTGGCCATCGTCTCACACGAACTGCGGTCGCCGCTCAATGCGATACTCGGCTGGAACCGGTTGCTGCGTTCGCAGCGGGGCGACGACCCGGAGATCGCGAAGGTGACCAAGACAGTCGAGCGCAGCGGGAAGGCTCAACTGCAATTGATCGAGGACCTGCTGGACACGGCCCGCATCATCTCCGGCAAGATGAAGCTGGAATTCCAACCTGTCGAACCAGTGGCGATCATCTCTGCGGCGCTCGACACTATACGCCCGGCCGCCGAAAGCAAAGGCGTACTCATAACCACGAATTTAGACCCCAAAGCGGGCCAGATCACCGGCGATCCTGACCGCTTGCAACAGGTGGTCTGGAATCTGGTGTCGAACGCCATCAAGTTCACACCCCGCGGCGGTCATGTCCGTGTAGAACTGCGGCGCGGCGGCGTGGGCGTGCAGATCGTCGTGAATGACACAGGCCAGGGCATCAACCCTAATCTGCTGCCTTTCATCTTCGACCGTTTCAAGCAGGGCGACACGGAGGCTTCACGGCGTTTCGGCGGACTGGGTCTAGGACTCGCGCTTGTCAAGCATCTGGTCGAGCTTCATGGTGGAAGTGTGGCGGTCGAAAGCCCGGGCGCCAACCAGGGGGCGACCTTCATCGTCAACCTGCCAGTGCGCGCCGTCAAAGGGGACAGCGGGACGGAGAGACAGACAGAGGTAGAGACCGAAGTTGAACGCCGTGCGGGTCGCAGGACGCGAACAGACAAGCTCGAAGGCGTGCGCGCGCTCGTGGTGGACGACGAGTCTGGCGCGCGCGAACTGCTCACCGCCACGCTCGAACAGTATGGGGTATTGGTCACTGACGTTGATTCAACGTCGGCCGCGTTGGCCGCGCTCGAATCGCAATTTGGAGATGAGGCGTCTGAGCCGTTCGACATATTGATCAGCGACATCGGGATGCCCGGCGCCGACGGATACGAACTGATACAACGGGTAAGAGCGCACGCGAACGGACGTATGAGCCGCATCCGGGCAATTGCGTTAACGGCTTACGCTCGTACCGAAGATCGTTTGCGGGCCTTGCGGGCGGGCTATCAAATGCACGTCCCCAAACCGGTTGACGAGGAAGAACTGACGACAGTGATCGCCGCCTTGACAGACCGCATGTAGGACTGGCTTGAAGCGTGATGAATAAGGCTGAGATCCGCGCCGGTTGATAATCGGCCGGGGCAAAGACTCTTGAGCGCGCTGTCCCGTGTCAGCGGCGCCGGCCGGCAATCCGTTGATAAGTAGCGCAAGGGATTTAAAGACCTCAGCCCACACCAGCGTGCGAAAGTTTTCTAGCAACTGGATAATTAGTAATGGTAGGATATTGACCGTTATTCGGCTATGTTTTAGGTTTGGGCGCCAATAACATCGAACAACTTTGCGAGGAGCGCAACCACTCCCCGCATTTCCTACCATCATTCAGAGATAAAAAATCGGGCAGAGATTAAAAATCGGGAACTACATTCTATGAAAGACTCCCAAAAAAATCGAAACATCCGCCTTCGTCTTGCCGCGCTGTCAATTGTTTCCTTCACCACACTGTGCGCGGTCGTGTCACAAGATCGCTCGGCCGGCGCCCAGAACAAACGGCCGATGGCCTTTATGGACATTATGGAGATGCGGCAGGCCACTGCGCCTGCGGTCGCGCCTGACGGGAAATGGGCCCTCTACACACTGAGCGCGCCAGATTGGAAGGCGGCCAAAAGCTTCACCGACATCTACCTCGTCTCGCTCGACGCCGGACTGCCGTCAATCCGGCAAATGACGTTCACCAAGGACAAGAACGAATCGTCGCCGCGATGGTCACGTGACGCCCGATATTTCGTCTTCGCCTCGAACCGCGAAGCGCCCCAATCGAATGCGAATCAGAACCAGCTTTACCTGATGCGCCCCGACGGCGGCGAAGCGCGCAAGATCACCGAGGCCAAAGACGGCGTGGGATCGTTCGCGTTCAGCCGCGACGGCAGATGGCTCGCGTTTTCCGCCGGCAAGGACGATGACCAGCAGGTGTGGATCTTGCCGGCCGCTGAGATCGAAACCGCCAAACCGCAGCAACTGACCAAACACGCGACGCCGGTCGCTTCGTGGCAATTCTCGCCCGACGGCAAACGAATTTATTTCATCTCGCCGGACAGTTCGAGCAAAGAGGACAAAGAGCGCGTCGAACAAAAGTTTACGGTCCGCATCCGCAACGAAGAGCCGCCGATCAACCATCTGTGGGCCATCGAGTTGGATTCAAAAAAGGAATCGCGCCTGACTTCGGGCGCCGATTACAGCGTCAGCGACGTAACAATCTCGAAAGATTCAAAATGGCTGGGTTTTCGTGGGGCGCCGAAAGACCGCTACCAGCGCACGGTCACGGAAGCCTCGATTTACGCCGACCTTTACCTGCTCGAAGTCGCCACGGGCAAGACAGAACGTCTGACCAACAACAAGGAGATCGGCGAAAGCGCGCTGAGCTTTTCGCCCGACAGTTCGGCCATCGCGTTTTCAGCCGCGGACGATTTCACATACTTCCGTAACAACCGGCTATACGTCCGCCCGGTCCAACCAGGACAAGGGGGCGGCCAGTGGAAGAAACTCGGCGGCGACTTCGACGGCGACGTCTTGACCGGATTCTGGTCCGAAGACAGCAAGACGATCTATTTCACCGAGGGCTGGCGCGCGACCAGCCAGGTCTTCTCCGTCTCCACAGAGACCGGCAAGGTCACGCAGTTGACCAAAGAGAAGGGCGTTCTCTCCGCTACACAGGACGAAGACACAAAGAGATTGATCATCAACTACTCCGATTCGGCGACCCCCACGGACTGGTTCACGGCGCCGCTCAGCCAGATCAATAACCGCGCAGCATGGAAACAGATCACCGAGTCAAACCCACAGGTCAAAAACCTCGCGCTGGGCGAGACGGAAGAGATCGAATGGAAATCGTCGGACGGCAAAATGGTCGGCGGCGTGCTCGTCAAACCGGTCAATTACGAGCGCGGCAAGCGCTACCCTCTGATCGTCCAGATTCACGGAGGCCCGGCTTCGGCCTCGACGCTGGCCTTCATAGGCAATCACGGCAACTACTCGCACGTCTATGCGGGCGCGGGTTACGTTTGCCTGCTGCCGAATTACCGCGGCTCGACCAATTACGGCGAGAAGTTCAAGATGGAGATCGGCGGCGATTACTTCCGCCAGGCCTACGACGACATCATGGCCGGCGTTGATCACCTGATTAACATCGGCCTGGTGGACGGCGACAAGATGGGCGTGATGGGATGGAGCGCCGGTGGCCACTGGTCGAACTGGATTTTGACCCACACCGACCGGTTCAAAGCGATCTCGTCCGGCGCCGGAGCGGTCAACTGGATCTCGATGTACGCGCAGAGCGACGTCCAACGCAACCGAGAGTTCTATTACGGCGGCAGGCCGCCTTATGAAGATTTCGATAAATACTGGAACGTCTCGCCGCTCAAATACATCAAGAACGCCAAGACGCCGACGCTCATCCACGTGGTTGACGGCGACCCGCGCGTCCCCCGCCCACAGAGCGAAGAACTGCACATGGCCTTGAAGAAACTAGGGGTGCCGACCGAATTCTTCGTCTACCCCGGCGCCACACACGGCATCACCGAACCGCGCAACCAGATGGTCAAGATGGTCTCTGAGTTCAACTGGTTCGAGAAATGGATCCGTGGCAAGCAGGGCTGGTTCGAATGGAAAGAGATGCTGCAAACGTTGAAGGACGAAAAGGCCGACGAAAAGAAAAATGAGAAGAAAAGCGCGGCCGGAAGCCCTGAAGATCAGATGGAATGATGAAAGGCATCGGAACAGAATGGTTGATCGAGGCTTCCGGATGCGACGCGTACACACTCGACACCGGCGTTAGAACGCTGCCTAATCTCAACCGTCGCTGCGGCGACGAAGAAGGGCTTCCCTGGGAACGCAATAGATTTGAGTAATGACAATCCTCACTTTGGGGCCTGCCCTCACGTTCTGTACACGCAATCACAACTCGGTCTAAATGGCAAGCCCCATTCGCTATGCCTCCTCCCCATTCTGGCCCACTCTGGGCGGAACGGTCTATTTCCGGCTAAAATATCAATTTCCAGACCTATCGGGATATAATTAGGCGTCAGAAAGGAGCCCTGATATGTCAACATTGACTGCTGAAAGCATCCTGAAAATGATCGAACAGTTGCCGCCAACCGAACGTATCCGGCTGAATCATTTACTTGCGTGGAAACAAGCCGAATCGGCTAAAGCCAAACCGCCGCTCGATAAGCGCGCGCCGTGCGAGTCGATGAAGGACAGGACGCGCGAGATGAAATGGATTGAGGAACACAAACACGAATACGTCGGGCAGTGGGTGGCGCTGGATGGCGATCGCTTGATAGTGGCCAGTCCTATCCGCGCGGAAATCAGCGCCGCCATCAAAGCCGACGGCGCCAAGCTACCGCTCGTTCACCGCATAACCTCGCCTGACGAGCCGCTGCCGATTGGTATTTGAAGACTTGCGGAACCTACGGCGATTCGCAAACACGTGTATGTTGTGGGGCGATTTGTTTAATCGCCCTGTTTATGGATTTTCAGGAAAGAGGCGCGAGTAAACAACTCGCGCCACAGTACCGTACACGCATTACCAAATCGCTCTAAAACTCGTCCTCTCCGTCAACGCTCATCCCATCCACTCCGCTCTGCCGGAGCGCCAGTTCACGGATCAGGCGTTCCGCTTCGTGATATTGGGCGAACCGTCGCTCCTCGGCGCGGAAAGCCTGGCTATGCGACAAACGGCGTCCGTTGACGGTCATGCTTCCGTGTTTTTTATGAAGCAGTTCGTGGTACATCACAAAATCCAGCGCGAAGGCTGGAACTTCGGGATCGTCCAGAGTGATTGAGATCATAATGGCGTCGCGGCCCGGCTGATAATGGCCGAATTTGCGAGCCGTGAGAGTGCGATTCCAGGTGAGCGCGGGCTTCGGCATCAGTCCGCCGAAGTAAGTGGCGTTGACTCGCGCGAAAATCTCGTTCAGGTCGTGCGCGCGCCCTCGCGACGACGGTGGCGACGGCGCGGCGAAGGATTCAAGTTCGAAAAGCGATTCGTTGAAATCATCAGAGGCGGCGAACTCGCGGTACGGCTGTTCGACGGCCGGAGTGGGCAGCCCCAGCGAGCTTAGCAGCAGCGATTGCCATACCTGCCGATCCGCGTTCTGAAAGCCGATGTGAGCCTTGAGCAGCGTGGAGTTTTGATAATCGCGCCTTCGCCAGAGATGATTCAGGCTGACCAGGTGAATCGTCAATGGCTTTTCAGGAGGCGCCGCATGGCGCCGGGCGATCTCGCGCGCCAGTTCGAGCGCTTCCAGATGCGCGGTCATTTGGTGTTCGCCGGTAAGAAACTTCAGCCAACAGTAGACGCGCCGCGACGGGGATTCCAGCGCCGCCGGCGTCTGCCCGTGCCGCGCGCAAATCTGTTCGATGGTTTCCGTCTGCCCAGCCATCTCCGAGATCAGGCGCTCGCGCTCCGGCGGTTCGGCCGACAACAAATCGAGCCGCTGCCAGAGGCGGTCGGCGAAATACTCGCCGGTCTTGACGACGTTCTTGATCCTGAAGCCGGTCTTCGCCGCCGCAGGTTCGCCGGCCTCGCGCAGCGGCAGGTCGTCGAGATCGAGATCCCGCAAAAACATGTAAGCCCGGCGCGAAGGGGCGGGCAATTGATCAATCCCCGCCCCGTGCCGCCGGCAGATCGCTTCGACGTCGCGAACGATCTTTTTCACCTGCCGTTTGAACGGCTCGGCCTCGTCCGGCGCCAAGCCGGCCTGCAATTGCGATCGGACGTGGTTAAAAAACCTGATTAGTCCATCTATTCTCATCAGTGTATGAGCGATTCATTTTCCATTTGTCATTATACATCTGTCATTTGTCATCGCAGATCACACATATCTCCAGCAATGACAAATGACAAACGTAAAATGGAAAATGGAAAATGGAAATGTTTCAAAACCTCGGCCTGTTTCCTTACTTATCCTGCCATACCGGCACGCGCCCGGCGGTCCACGGCGCCCCCACTGTCTCCAAGGTCTTGTCCAGTTTCGCCAGATCGACCTCGGTGATGGTCTTCAATTTGGCCAGCGTGACTTTGAATTCTTCCGCCGCGATGCTGTAGTGCTCCTGCTGCGACTGGGTCGGGCGGAGAGCGGAGAGACGGATGCGCTGAACGATGGCGTTGACGCGCTGGTTGATCGAGGGCGGCGGGGTGTCACTCAATTCGCGGCCACCGCGCAACGCCTGCAACACTCCGTCGACCTTGTCGTCGAGCGCGTTGACCTCGTCTAGCAGCTCCTGGTTCGATCCGGGCGCTTCGAGCGCGGCCCGCTTCATCAAGCCGATCCGCGTCTTGGCCGTGTTGGCCGAGTCGAGGGCGCCGGTCACCGCGCGCTGTAACTTGATCACCTTGCGCTGGAATTCGGACAGGATGTTGCGGTCCTGCGGGGTCATCTTCTCGGTCCCTTCGGCGACCACGTTGAAGGGTTGCGAACCCGGCAGCGGCGCGATCACTCCTCCGACCCGCTTGGCCATAGTCACGGTGTATTTGCCAGGCATCGCCAGCTCGCCTTGCGGGCCTTGACCGCCGAATCCGCCCAAGGCGGCCAGATCGAGCGCTTCCATTCCCGGCGGCAGTTGGGGCGCGGCCTGAACCACGGGCGGCGCGTAGCGGAAATCCCAGGTCACGCGCTGTATGCCGAATGTGGCCGGAGCGGTCAACCGCCGCACGACTTTGCCCTCCGCGTCGCTGATCGTGAACAGCAACGCGGGCGGCTCCTCTTCAGCCTCGGCGAGCATTTCCTGACGCGTAGGATATTTGATCGGCTCGTTCTTACGCGCCGCCTCGCGCTCGGCCTGCTGGCGCTGCTGCCGTTTTGTGCGAATCGGATCTTTCAGATAATAGGTGATCGTCGCGCCATAGGGCGGATTGGGAGAGGTGAAGAACGACGCGCCCTGGCTCCCCGAAAAATTGACGCCTGATCGCACGTACATCAACGTGTCTTTCATGGGGTATAGGGTTGATTCCTGCGCAAGCGCCTCGACGCCAATGCCGCGCAGCGGCGAGTAATCGTCGAGCACATAAAAACCGCGCCCGAACGTCGCGAGCACAAGATCGTTTTCGCGGCGGTGAATCGCGATGTCGCGCACGGCGATGGTCGGCAATCCGCCCTTCAATTGAACCCATTTCGCGCCGCCGTCAGCCGTGAAGAAGAGACCGAATTCCGTTCCGACGAAGAGCAGGTTCGGATTGACGTGGTCTTCGGCGATGGCGTAAAGCGAGCCGCGTTCAGGCAAATTTCCCGTGATCATCGTCCAGGTCTTGCCGGCGTCGACGCTCTTCGCCGCGTACGGCTTGAAATCGCCGTTCTGGTGGTTGTCAAAGATCGCGTAGACCGTGTTTAGGTCGTGCCGCGAAGCGAGCACACGGCGGACGTAGCTGTTTTCGGGAACCTCCAGAACCTTTTCGATCTTGCGCCAGGTCTTGCCGCCGTCTTCGGTCACCTGGATAAGGCCGTCGTCGGCGCCGATGTAGATCAAGCCTTCTTTCTTTGGCGATTCCGAAAGCGCGGAAGCGTTGCCGTAGAGCGCCGTGGATTGATGTTTGGCGACCGCGTCCGGCCCCCAGATTTTGCCCATCACGGGCAGCGCGTTGCGG
>DATEMG010000428.1:0-4282 GCA_035275805.1 Blastocatellia bacterium | reverse complement strand
TACCTAGTTTCGGCCACGACCGAGCTAGTGATCGCGCAATACGAACAAATCTTCGATCGACTCGGCTGGCATGCCGGAATGATTGCGCCGCAGCACGTCGGCGAAGCCCAGTGGCTGATGCGACAGGGCCTGGAAGACGATCAGGTCGTCGTCAGCCTGAACGAGCGCGGGTTCGACGCCGTGATTGTGCGCGGCCGGGAGCCTCTAATGGTACGCGAGGTCGAGTGCGCGCCCGAAGAGCGAGAGAACGAGTTTTACAGGCTGATGGTTTTTTATCGGGATCGCCTGGCGCCCGAAGCCGCAGACAGGCCGCTCAACCGCGCGCTGATGATCGGCCCTGCCTCGGAGCAGCGCCGCTTCCATAGTGTGCTTGCGTCGGCGCTGGAGAGACAGGTGGTCGTGCTCGACCTACGGCAAATCGGTCTGAGAGTCGATCAGAGCGCGCCTTTCGATCATTTTGCGGCTGCGGGAGGGTTGGCGACTATGGCTTGGAATTGAGAATTGCAGGGACGCGCCTTCAGGCGTACGGGCGTTTATGTAACCCCTTTGGTCGGCGCCAGAAACGCGACTCCACAACCTTTTTTCCATACCTATTAAAAAGTATTTCTTCAAATGAAAACTCATCTTGAGTTTGACTCGTAACAAATAGACAGATTGACAATTAGCCAGTAAACTGCCAGATCATTAATCTGGTTTCTAATTTTACGGCGTTTTTAGTGACATCCATTAGTGGGCTTGATAGCGTAATCATGTTATCAACGGTGTTTTTGTTATGACTTGGGATGAGGTAAAAGAACTGGCTCCGCTGTATGTAATCGGAGCGCTCGACGAGAAGACGACGCGCGACCTCGAGGCGTCGTTGCACGTCGCCACTCCGGAGCAGCGACGCGTCGTCGCCAAGTGGCTTGACGTGGCCGCGCTGTTGCCTCAAGCCCTACCGCTTCAAACCCCGCAGGATCATGTCAGAGAGCGAGTGCTCATTCGCGTCGCCGAAGAGGCTCAGAAAACTCCGATTGAGATCGCCTTCGAAGAATCGACTATGAAAGAGGTGGACGAGCGCGCCGAGAAGAAGGTATTGCCGTTCGTTCAACCTCACCGCGCAGAATCGAGGAGCGCGCGCTGGATCTTGATCGCCGCCACCGCGCTGCTGGCCTTCACTTCCGCTTACCTTTTCAAACAGAACACTAAGCTCGCCCGCGAACGCGACCAGATGGCCCGCGAACGTGACGACCTCTCGAGAGAGTTGGCGATGTCAAGGGAAGAGGTTGACGGAATCGTCTCTCCTTGGACGAAGGTCATAGCTATGGTTGGCGAAGAGACTCCTGAGGCGAACGCAAAAGTCGTCTGGGACACGAAGGCAAATCAATGGGTCATCCACATTTTTAATCTGCCGCCGCCGCCTTCAGACAAGCAATATCAGCTCTGGTACGTGACGAAAAATGCCAAGATCAGCGCCTGGGTCTTCAGCACTGACGAGCAGGGGCGGACGGTCTTGAAATTGACATTGCCTATGGAGGCGTTGGCCGGCCTGGCCGCAACTGCGGTGACTCTCGAACCCAAAGGCGGCTCGCCTCAACCCACAGGCAAGTTCTACCTTAAAGCTAGTATCTAACCCCATAGTTTCAGCTACAAAGCGCGCGGAGGCCAGGCGCCAAGATGAGTCTCTGGGCGCCCTGTGACTTCTGTGGCTACATATGATCAAAACACTTGAATGGACCGACGAGGGCGTGGTTATGGTCGACCAGCGCCTGTTGCCGGTCGAAGAGGCTTATCCCATTTTCAGAACTTACGAAGAGGTCGCCTGGGCGATCAAAGAGATGGTTGTTCGCGGCGCGCCCGCCATCGGCGTCGCTGCGGCGATGGGGGTCGCGCTCGGCGTTCGCGACTTGAAGACCGAGGATGCGGGAGAACTCGACGGGGCGTTCGAGCGGATTTGCGACGTGATTGGCTCGACGCGCCCGACGGCTGTCAATCTCTTTTGGGCGATAGATCGCATGCGCGGTCTGTACTTCGCCCTCAGAAGCGAGAAGACTCCTCTCAATGAAATCCGCTCGCGCCTGATAGCCGAAGCCAGGCGGATGCACGACGAAGACATAGAAATCAACCGCGCGATGGGGCTGAAGGGCGCCGAACTGATTCCCGACGGCGCTACCGTGCTCACGCATTGCAACGCTGGGGCGCTGGCCACGGCCGGATACGGCACCGCGCTCGGGGTCGTTCGCGCGGCCGTCGAAGCGGGCAAACGCGTAGCCGTTTACGCCGACGAGACCCGCCCGTTTCTACAAGGCGCGCGCCTGACCGCGTGGGAATTGAACAAAGACGGCATCCCCGTCACGCTGATCACCGACAACATGGCCGGGCATTTCATGAAGCTCGGCGAAATCGATTGCGTAGTGGTCGGCGCCGATCGCATCGCCGCAAACGGCGACGTGGCGAACAAGATCGGCACCTATTCCGTCGCGGTCCTCGCCAAAGAGAATGACATCCCTTTTTACGTCGCCGCCCCGATCTCTACCCTTGACCTCAACCTCGCGTCAGGCGACCTGATCCCGATTGAAGAGCGCAACGCGCGCGAAGTCTCTCACGTAAAAGACGTCCGGCTCGCTCCGGACGGAATCAAGATCGCCAATCCGGCTTTCGACGTGACTCCGAACCGCTACGTCGCGGCGATCATAACCGAACGCGGCGTCGCCCGCCCTCCGTATCAGGAGAGTCTGAAGCGTCTGGCCAATGATTCGACTCCTTAACCGCGCCGTCATTCCGCCCATGCGCGGATAGATTGATCGCGCAGTTTTGAAATCCCAAATCGGAGCGAACAACATTGGGAGGGAAGAAACCATGGATCATCACAGATGCGACAGATCTGCGCGAATAATCCGTGACAATCCGTCCGCATCTGTCTAAATCTGCGGTTTCTTCCGCCTCAATCTCGCCTGTTTCGATAGAAATTCACGTTTGCCAGGAATTTTTGTGAACGCGGATTCAGCAAGCCTGTAGTCATCGGACTCTTCCGGTTTTTGGACCGGCTGTTATGGCTGCCGGACGACCAGGAAGATGATAAAATGAGCGCATATGTTTGGAACGGAAACGGGAGAGAACGGCTCCATGCGCGAGTCTGGGGCTTTAATACCACTGCTCAGGTAGAGGGCTGAGATGAATATCCCACGCAGTAGCGCCGTCCCAATGACCGTTGACGAATATCACTTGCTGCCGTTCGAGCCGGGCTGGAAATGCGAGTACTGGGACGGCAAGGCTCATTACTCGCCGCGTTATCACGCCGTTGTCACGACCGTCGCCGTCGCCGCGCGCGACATAGACACAGACTGCCTGCTCCGCCAGCCGGCCGAATCCGACATCGAAGCGCTCATGCCCGTTTACGTCGCGGCTTTCCGCGAGACCATAGAATATTTCGGCCACTCGCAAGCGCAGATAGCCGAGGCCGCTCGCAGAGACCTCCGGAATTATTTCGCGGGCGAACACGGCCAACCCACTTCGGCCTCCTGCCTGGCCATCGCCCCCGGATCGAACCCGGATGAAGAGACATTCGCCGGCGCGGCTATGATCACCTCAACGGAAAACGGCCCGTTGCTCTACCTGCTCTTCGTCGCGCCACAATGGCAGCGGCGCGGATTGGCGACAGTGATGGTCTCCGCCGCGATTAACGAGCTTCATGAATTGGGCGAAAAGACGCTCACCAGCAGATACCACATCGGCAACGAACAGAGCCTCGCCTGGCATCAGCGCTTCGGCTTCGTCGAAGAGCCTGACCTGCGGCGGGCGCGACTCTATCTGCAACAAGCCAGGGTCGAGCTTTGGCGGCGCGAAAAGATGGGACACTTGACGGCGGAAGAACGCGCGAATATGACCGTCCACCTCGCGCGTTGGGAGGCCGAGGTCAAAAAACTCGAACACCTCGAAGGTCAAGAGTGATTCGAAGCCGTCCATCCGACGGCGCGGCGCCGCCCCTAATACTGCGGCCTGTAAACATCTCTAAATCGAGTCGCGCAAGATTGGCGCATTAACGCGCGCGATTGCTGCGCGGCTGACCGATGGGATGGCCACGCATCTTCACCACGAAGAAGCGATGAAACTGGTCAAACGCTTTGACCGGATCGCCGTCGAAGACTTGAAGATTCGCGGGATGGTGAAGAACCGCTATCTTGCAAAGGCTATTCTTGACGTGGCCTGGGGGCAATTTTTCGCAATAACGAAAAGCAAAGCTGAAAACGCTGGCCGGAAGTTTGAAAGAGTGAACCCCAGATACACGAGTCAGACTTGCAGC
>DATEMG010000427.1:0-3281 GCA_035275805.1 Blastocatellia bacterium | reverse complement strand
GCCCTGCGCGAGCAGTTGCTGGTGCGCGCCGCGCTCGACGATGCGCCCGTCTTTGAGCGTGAAGATGACGTCGGCCTTGATGATCGTTTCCAGGTGGTGGGTGATGACGATTACGGTCTTGCCCGCGGTCAGGCGTCCGAGCGCCTCGAGCACGAGCTTTTCGGACGACGAGTCAAGCCCCGAAGTTGGCTCGTCGAGGATGAGGATCGGCGAGTTGCGGATGATGGCGCGGGCGATGGCGATACGCTGGCGCTGGCCGCCGGAGAGCGTCACGCCGCGCTCGCCGACCATCGTGTCGTAGCCTTCCGGCATCCGCTCGATGAATTCGTGCGCGTTGGCGAGCCGGGCGGCGCGGATGATCTCGTCGCGCGAGGCTTCGGGTTCGCCGTAGGCGATGTTCTGCCAGATCGGCGCGTGGAAGAGAATCGTCTCTTGCAGAACGAAGCTGATTTGTTCGCGCAGAGACCTCAAGGTGAAGTTGCGCGTGTCCTCCCCGTCGATCGCGAGCCCGCCTGAAAAGGGGTCATAGAAGCGGGGGATGAGGCCGATGATCGAGGATTTACCGGCGCCGGTCGGCCCGACGAGCGCGACGTATTGTCCCGGTTCGATGCGCAGGCTGACGTCTTTGAGCACCGGCTGGCCGTCGTAGTAGCCGAAATAGACGCGATCGAATTCGATCCTCCCTTTGAAGCGCGGCGCCGTTCGGGCGTGTGAGAGGTCGCGCACGCGGTCTTCGAGGCTGATCAATTCTTTGATCCTCTCCGCCCCAATCACCGCCTTCGAGATGGTGTCGGTCATCTTCGAGAGGTCGCGCATCGGCTTGTACATCTTGCCGAGGTAGAGCAGAAAGACGACCAGCGCGCCCGCCGTGAGCTGGCCCTGCAAGACCAGCCGCGCGCCGTACCAGAGCACGATGCACGTGCCCACGGCCACGATCACGTCCACTATCGGCGCGAGCCTGGCTTTGATGCTGCGCGCGCGCATCGTCATCTCGATGCTTTCGAGCGTCTCTTTTTCCAGCCGCTTCTCCTCGTAATCTTCGCGCGCGAACGCCTTCACCACTCGAATGGACGAGAGCGTTTCGGCGACCACCGAGACGATCTCGCTCTCCTTCTTCCTGACCGCCCGCGTCGCCTGTTTGATGCGGCGGGTCAGCGTGTAAACCTGCAGGAAGAGGATCGGCGCGACTGAGAGCGCGATCAGCGTGAAGCGCCAGTTGAAATAGAACATCACCGCCAGCATCCCGACCAGAGTCAGCGAGGGCGCCACTATCCCGAGGAGCGCCGTCGAGACGAAGCTCTGAATCGCGTCCACGTCCGTCGTCACTCGGCTGATCAGGTCGCCGATTTTGGTCCGGTCGTAAAAGGAGAGCGACAGGCGCTGGATGTGGTGGTAGAGCGTCTGCCTGAGGTCGAGCATGACCATCTGCCCGACTTTGGTGGTGAGGTAATTCTGAGTGTAAGAAGCGACGGCCCCCATGGCGGCCACGACGACCGTCGCAATCGCCGCGAAGTAAACAATGGCCAGTTTGCCCTCGCCGAACGTCATTCGGATGGGACCGGCTATCCATTCAGGCATAGGGCGCGAGCCGAGCGCGTAATCGATCACGATCTTGATCGGCCACGGGTCGAAGAGGCTTGCGGCGCCTTCGATGATCACGGCCACAAAAGCGATCGATAACGCCTTCCAGTGAGGCCGAAACACACGGTTGATGATGAATCCGTTCTCCGTCATTGGCCGTCAGTCGTTGGTAATCGACCATTTGTCATTGGTTATTTGCCATTCGTCATTGCCGGGACTAACTTATTCAACGCCGATGATCATTAGGCATTTTCCGGGCCAATGCCGGATCCGAACACATTTCGTGAATGTGATTCAACATCAGAAATCAATGACGAATGACCACTAGATGGAGGGCGAATTGCAGATACTCGGGAAGGCTGAGCTTTCGAATCGCTTTCATTGTTCATTGTTCATCGTTGAGTGTTCATTTGTCATTGTGGAATGCGGCGGTCCCGGCAATGGCAAATGAACAATGAACAATGAACAATGAACGATGTTCTCATGGCGTTATTGTATCCTCAGGAATGACGACAGGTCCTCCGCTGCGCGCCCGATGGCCCGCGCCAGGCTGAGCTTCGCCAAATTATGGGCGAAGACGCTGTTGATGTAATCGAGTTGCGCGTTGGACACCGACTCCTGAGATTGCACGACTTCGGTGTTGTCGCTCACGCCGGCGTCGAGGCGCTGCCGCGACAGGTCGAGGTTCTGCAAAGCGGCCTGAACGTTTTTCAGAGCCACTTCGACCTGGCTGGCGGCCGCCTGCATGTCGTGGAATGCGTTGCGCACTTCACGCTCAATCTGCCCCTTGATGTCTTCGAGTTCGGCGCGCCGCTGGGCCAGGGCGGCCTTGGCCCGATCGATGTCTCCGCTGATGCGCCCGCCCAGCCAGATCGGAAAGTTCAGCGTCCCGACCACGGTGAACGTGCCGTGCGATTGCGAGGGGTTCTTTCCGATCACGCCGTAATCGGCGTATACCGAGAGCGACGGAAGGCGTTCGGCGCGGGCGGCCGAGACAATTTTCTCCGCCGCTCGGACCTGCGATTCCGCCGCCCTCAGGTCCGAGCGATACTCCATCGCATACCTCAAGGCCTCGACCAGCCCCATGGGAGGCGCGGGCGAGAAGGGAACCGGATCCGTGATTTCGTATAATTCGTTCGGCGACAGGCCAGTCAGCCGCGCCAGGTTGATTTTCTGTTTCGCCAGATCGTTCTGGAGCGTGACTATTCGCTGTTGCTCGGTGAGCTTCTGAATCTGGGCGCGATTAAGGTCGGTCTGCGCGATGACGCCGGCGCTGCGCTGTTCACTCGCCTGTCGATAAAGGGCGTCGGCGGTCTCCAGTTGAGCGCGCGACGCGTCCAGCCTCGCTTTCGCCGCGATCACCTGAAGATATGCGCCGCCGACGGCCAGCGCGACCAGGTCTTCCGCGTCCTCGGATGTCTCTTCGTTGGCCCGCACGATCTCTTTGGCCGAACCGTAGTTTTTCCAGGCCGTCACATCTAACACTTTCTGGTTCAGGGTCGCACGAAGATCGAAGAAATTGAACGGGCCGACGACGGAGGGTATTGAGAGGCCCGGAATCAGTTGGCCGATCCGCTGGTCGAAGCTGAAACCCGTCGCCCCCAGGTTTATTTGCTGCACGGTCTCGCTCAGATACCCGCTGATGTTCGGGAGCAGGGCGCTGCGAACTATCTTGCGTTGGGCGCGCGACTCCGCCACCG
>DATEMG010000426.1:0-3813 GCA_035275805.1 Blastocatellia bacterium | reverse complement strand
CCCCATTCCCCACTCCCCATTCCCCACTCCCGCTCATTTAAACGGTAAGGGATTGACCACCGCGTCCGGTCTTACTTTCTGCGTCCCTTCGGCGACGACTCTTTCATCTTGCTTCAATCCGTCTTCGATTACCCACATCGTCCCGACTCGGGGGCCGACCTTGACGGGTCGAATGTTTACTTTGTTGTCACTGCCCACGACGGCGACCCGGTAACTGCCCTGCAACTCGGTGACCGCGCGCTGCGGGACGAGCAGCGCGCTTTCTTTCATGCTCGTTATCGCGCGCACTCTGGCGTACTGCCCGGGCCGAAGAGTGTTGCCCGGATTCGGGAAGATTCCGGCCAGCCGTATCACGCCTGTCTTTTGATCGACCTGCCGGTCGGCGACGAAAAATTTCCCTTTCTGCGAATAGCTAGAGCCGTCGGCCAATATCAGCTCAAGCTCAAGCCCTTTGGCGCCTGCGCCCCATTTGTGTTGAATCGAGTCGCGCCTTGCATAAGCGAGGTATTCCTGCTCGCTGAGAGTGAAATAGACCTTGATCGGGTCCAAAGTCGAAACCGTGGTAAGCGCCCCGCCATTTGGTTGTATGAGGTTGCCGACCTGAGCCTGCGCAATGCCCGCGACGCCGTCGATTGGAGAAGTGATTTTAGTGAAGCTCAGATTTAGTTCGGCGGTCTTCACTGTGGCCCTGGCCGCTTCGATTGCGGCGTCGGCCGCGACGATTGCGGATTTGGCCGTCTCGACCCCGGCGTTGGCGGCCTTGACCTGAGCCTTGGCGGCGACGTTGCCCTGGACCGCGTTATCAAGCTCCTGCGCGGTGACGGCCTTTTCCTTTGCGAGCGGCGTATAGCGATCCACGTCGAGCTGGGCTTTGACCTGATTCGCCTCGGCCTGCGCCAGTTGCGCCTGCGCCTGAAGGAGCTGGCTGTTAGCCTGCGCCTGTTGCGCCTGCGCCCTCGCCAGGTCTCCCTTAGCCTGATCGAGCGACGCCTGGAAGGGCCTCGGATCGATCTCGAACAACAACTGCCCTTTCCTAACAAAAGATCCTTCCTTGTAGTTCTGTCTGAGCAAATAGCCCGGCGCCTGCCCCCTGATCTCTGCGTTCACCATCCCGTCGAGCGTGCCGATCCATTCGCTGTAAATCGGGACGGTTTGCGACTCGACCTGCGCTACCTCGACGTTGGCCGGCGGAGTCGCGGCCGCCGGCGCTTTCCCTTTGCTCTTCGACCCGCCGACGACAATCAGTAAAGCGACTACGATCGCCGAGAGCGTCGCCCCGATGACGAACTTATGCTTCAACAAATAATTCATCTCCTCCTCCAAGAAATATCGGGAGTAGGGAGTATGGATTGCGGATTGCGGAATTTACGAATCCGCATTCTGTCCTTTGAGGTCGCGATCTGCCGAGTTAGCGGGCAGATGTTTTTCAATCCGCAATCCGCATTCCGCATTCCGCATTCCGCATTCCCCACTCACCTACCTGTTCACCATCTTCATCATCGCTTCAGGGTAACGCGCGCCCGCCGCGGTGTCGGGCGGGAAAAGCGCGTTGATCATGGCCAATTCATCTATGCTGAAAGTGACCTCCACTGCGCCCACGTTCTCCTCCAGGTATTTGCGGCGCTTGGTTCCAGGGATGGGCGCAATGTCGTCGCCCTGCGCCAGAGTCCAGGCGAGCGCCAGTTGCGAAGGCAGGATCCCCTTCTTCGCGGCCAGCGACTTCACGTCGTCCGCCAGACGCAAATTTCTGGTGAAGTTCTCGCCCTGAAAACGGGGGTTGTGGCGGCGGTAATCGTCTTCTTTCAAATCTTCCTGCCTGGTGATCGCGCCGGTGAGAAAACCGCGTCCCAGCGGGCTAAAAGGGACGAAGCCTATGCCGAGCCTGCGGCAGGCCGGCAATACTTCACGTTCAGGATCGCGAGTCCACAATGAATACTCGCTCTGCAGCGCGGTGATCGGGTGAGTTTTGTGCGCGCGCTCCAGCGTCGCGGGCGAAACCTCGCTCAGGCCGAGGTAACGCGCCTTGCCTTCTTTGACCAGTTCCGACATCGCGCCGACCGTCTCCTCGATCGGAACCTTCGGGTCGACTCGGTGCAGGTAGTAAAGGTCGACGCTCTCCACGCCGAGTCGTTTGAGGCTGCTCTCAATCGCCTTGCGCGCGTATTCGGGCCTGCCGTCAACCCCTCGAACAGTGGGGTCGTTGGGATCGCGCACGATGCCGAACTTGGTGGCCAGAAATACATGATCGCGCTTCCCCTTGATCGCGCGACCGACCAACTCTTCATTGGCGTATGGCCCGTATATATCCGACGTATCCAGAAAATTGACGCCGAGTTCCAGCGCGCGGTGAATAGTCGCGATGGATTCTCGATCGTCACGATCTCCGTAAAATTCGCTCATACCCATGCAGCCGAGGCCGATGGCCGAAACCTCCGGGCCGTGAGCGCCAAGGCGCCGCCTCTTCATATGAACCTCCCTTTCGACAATTGAAAAACCGGTTACAGGCGCGCACATCGCCTTTTCAACCTCCGCGCAGATGAACTCCGCAATGAGTCCGACGCCGGTCAGTCTGACTCCGCTCCGCCGCATCCGCGCGACAAGTTGTTTGCCGACGTCGTCAATAAAAGTGACCTTCGCCAGGTTCACGAGGATCGGATTGCGCGGCTCGACGGAGGCTGCGGCCCGCCAGCACTTCTCCAGTTCCTGGACCCAGGGGCCTATCAATTTCCCCTCAACGACGAAGACCGTCGCTGCATCCTCATTTTGTGTCGTGATTCTGAGCATCGCCGATCACCTGTGGAAAATCGTCTAAAAATCGCTCTGGGAACGTTATGAATAGGACTTATAGGTCCTATGAGACCTATAAGTCCTATTCATAACGTCCAGAGGATTCTCAGCAGGAGCAACTTGCTTGCCATGTCGTCCGCGGGCCAAAACCCGCCGGGTCATATCTACGCATTTATTGCGGATACATCAGATAATCAGGGAAAGCCAAAGTGGGGAATGAAACTATTTGGATGATCATCCGCTGACCATATATTGGCGCCTGGCGAATAGTTGTCACTGAGCGTTTCGCACGATCGCCATGACGTCGCCGTCCATAATTCGCTCAACGTCATCTATTGCGGGAACTTTTGCTTTCCATAAGCCACATTAATTACGAGCCAATGAGCTGTGGCAAAGTTATTGCAACTTTCATCTGCGCTCATAAACAATGAGATCAACGTATCACGGCGCGCCGCGGGGGGCAGCAACCAAAATCTGGAGCTACGCGGCGCGTCAGTGGAGTGGAGAATCAAGCAGGAAAAAAAGGAGAAGATATAGATAATGAGACTGAAGATTTTAGTCGCAGGATTGTTCGCGACGGCGCTGTTCGCCGCGACCTCTAGAGCTCAAGAACTGCCGCCGAATGAAGTGAGCGTGCAGGGCACAGGTTTTTTCACCAAGGATTCCAACAACAACGGAGTCACGCAACACACGACCGATTCTGGCGGCCTGCTGGTCAGTTATCGCCTCCGCTTCAGTCGTTTGTTCGGCGCCGATCTGAGTTACGGCTACACTCGCAATACCCAGCAAAACTTGACGTCCGCGGGCGCGTTCAATGTCCAGTCCAACATCCACCAGACCACGGCCGCGCTGCTGGCGCACACTCCCGGCCGGGTCCTAGGCTTTAGGCCGTTCGCTCTGGCGGGAGTGGGAGCGTTGACCTTCAGTCCAACCAGTAACCTGGGAGGAATTGTGCCCGGATCTGATACCCAGGCGAAGGCGACGTTCGTATATGGCGGTGGCGCAGACTACGACATCAACGACCAC
>DATEMG010000425.1:0-3971 GCA_035275805.1 Blastocatellia bacterium | reverse complement strand
AGCCGGTTCAGCGAAACCGGCGGGCCTTATCTTTATGCGCGCGAGGCTTTCTCACCCGTCGTCGGCTTCGAGGTCGGCTGGTTGATGTGGCTGGCGCGGGTGACGGCATTCGCGGCCAACAGCAACTTGCTGATCGATTATCTGGGCTACTTTCATCCGGGGATTGGCGCCGGGGCGCCGCGCGCCGTTGCGATCACCGCCATCGCCGTCGCGTTGACGGCGGTCAACGTCATCGGGGTGCGCAACGCGGCGCTCTTCAGCGACATTTTCACCATAGGCAAATTGATCCCTCTCGTGTTGTTCATCGGCGCCGGACTGTTCTTTCTCGATCCGGGGAATTTTTCGCCGCCGCAGGCGCCGGCGTTCTCTTCGTTCTCCAAATCGACGCTGCTGATGGTATACGCGTTCACGGGCTTCGAGATGGCGATAATCCCGGCCGGCGAAACGCGCGACCCGCAGCGCAATCTGCCGTTCGCCATTCTTACCTCGCTCGCCCTGGTGACCGTGGTCTATATCCTGATCCAGGTCGTCTGCGTCGGAACGCTACCTGAACTGGCCGCATCGAACCGGCCGCTGGCCGACGCGAGTGAACGTTTTCTGGGCGTGGTTGGCGCGACTGTGATCACGGCGGGAGTCGCCATTTCGATCATCGGTAATCTGGTCGTGGTGCTCCTGGCCGCCGCGCGTCTGCCTTTCGCGATGGCGGGCGACCACAAATTACCGAGGGTCTTCGCCGCCACGCACGATCGCTTCCGCACGCCTCACGTGGCGATCATCGCCACCGCCGCGGTGATGTTGGCGCTGGCGCTTTCAGGAACGTTCATCTCCGTGCTGACGGTCAGCGTGATCGCGCGGCTGCTGGCTTACATCGTGACCTGCGCTGGCCTCATCGTGTTGCGCCGCCGCGACGAACGGGAGATGCGATTTAAGGCTCAATTTAAAGCCCCGGCGGGCGTCGCCGTCTCAATCGCCGCGCTCGCTTTGAGCGCATGGCTGCTCGCGCAAAGCTCCGCGGGCGAAGCCAGGAACTCGGCAGTCGCGGCGGCCGTCGGGCTGCTGATTTACGGCGCCTACAAACTGGCCAGGCGTAAATCAGACGCCGAAAACGTTGTACAATCCACCGATACCTGACGCCCCAAGGAGAAAACAAAATGAACAGATCCCGACTGTTGATTCTCGTTGTTATACTGATTGCCGCGACAAACGTGATGGTGGCTCAAAAAGCCGACTCCGTTCGGACCACACTCGACATCTTCTACATTGATGTCGAAGGCGGCGCGGCGACGTTGATCGTCACCCCGGCCGGCGAATCGATATTGGTCGACGCGGGCTGGCCCGGCTTCGAGGGACGCGACGCGAAGCGCATCGAAAAGGCGATGAAAGAGGCCGGGGTGACGGCGATCGACCACCTGATAGTGACGCATTATCACACCGATCATTACGGCGGCGTTCCCGAACTGGCGAAGCTGGTCAGGATCAACCGGTTTTACGACCACGGCCCGATGTCTTCGCTCGACGAGGACAAGGACTTCGCGGCGAAATACGCGGCCTATCGAGCCGCCGCGAAGGATCAGACGGTCACGCTCAACCCCGGCAGTTCGATCAGGCTGAAGCAGACACAGACCGCGCCGCCGGTTTTTCTGCAAATCCTCGCCTCGCGCGGCGAGACCGTGACCAGCAAGCGAGCGACCGTCGAGCCGAACAGCTCATGTTCCGGCGCCACCGAACAGCCCGAAGACAAAACGGACAACGCGCGCAGCGTCGCCTTCCTGCTGCGCCACGGCGCGTTCAATTTTCTGGACACCGGCGACCTGACCTGGAACGTCGAGGGCAAACTGGTTTGTCCGCAGGACATGGTTGGCGAGGTTGTTCTCTTCCAGGTCGCTCACCATGGAGCCAACACCAGCAACAACCCGGCGATGCTGCGCACTATCAAACCGATGGTCGCGATCATGAACAACGGCCCGCGCAAAGGCGGCCACCCCGACACGGTCAAGGCCTTGCGCGCGACGCCCAAACTGGTGGATCTGTGGCAGGTTCATCGCAACGTAGCGAGCGGCGACGAAAATAACGCCCCCGAAGAGTTCATCGCCAATCCTGATGAACAGAACGACGCGGCGCACATGATCCGCGTCTCCGTAGACGCGGCAAAGCGAACCTTCACAGTCACCAATGATCGAAACGGTAAGAGCAAAAGCTACGCGATAAAATGATGCGGTTTGTCCACAAAGGCGCGCGAAGGAACACTAAAAAGGGCAAAGGCTTTGTGTTTACTTTGTGCGCCTTTGTGGACGATATGTCTGAGAGGGATGATGAAAGTGCAATTGGTCAAAATCGCTCACGCGCGATCGGGCGACAAAGGCGACACTGCCAACGTCGGCCTGATCGCGCTCAAACCCAAGCATTACCCGATCCTCGCGCGCGAAGTCACCGCCGAGCGCGTCAAACGACACTTCGCCGGAATCTGCAAAGGCGAGGTCGAACGCTTTGAGCTGCCCAACCTGAACGCGCTCAATTTCCTGCTGCATCACAGCCTGGGCGGAGGGGGCGCTGTCTCGTTGAAGGCCGACCCGCAGGGCAAGACGCTAAGTTCCGCGCTCCTGCGGATGGAGATCGAGGTTGGCGAGGACGAGCTGTAGCGCACGGTGTAGAATTGAAGTATGGCAAGAACGCTTTATCTGGACTGTTTCGCCGGCGCGAGCGGCGACATGCTCGTCGGCGCGATGCTCGATAGCGGACTCGATTTCGAATTGCTGCGAAGCGCGTTGCTGAAACTAGGCGTCGAAGGATACGAATTGAGCCTGGGGCGCGTCGACCGTAGCGGGATTTCTGCGGCGAAGTTCGATGTCCATCTGACCGGCGAGCCTCAACAGCACGGGCATCATCACAACCATGATCATTCGCACGGGGAGCATTCGCACGGGCATGGGCGCCAATCCCATCACCGGTCGCTCTCGGAGATCAAGGGGATCATCTCGTCATCGAACCTTAGCGAACCGGTCAAACAACGCGCGCAAGCGATCTTCCAACGCATAGGGGAAGCCGAAGCGAAGATCCACGACGTCCCGATTGAAACGGTTCATTTCCACGAAGTGGGCGCGATTGATTCTATCGTCGACATCGTCGGCGCCTGCGTCGCGTTCGACGCTTTGAAGATCGAGCGAATCATCTCGTCGCCGCTGCACGTCGGATCGGGGACGTTTCAATGCGCGCACGGGACATATCCAGTTCCCGGCCCCGCCACCGCCGAGTTGTTGAAAGGCGTCCCGATCTATTCGAAAGACGTCGAGGGTGAACTGGTCACTCCGACCGGCGCGGCGATCATTTCGACACTGGCCGAGGGCTACGGGTCTATGCCGATGATGAAGATAGAAAATATCGGCTACGGCGCCGGGACGCGCGATTATCCGAAATTCCCGAACGCGCTGCGCGCCATCATTGGCGAGTTGGAAGAGGACGCAGACCGCACGCCAGGCGCCGTGACAATAATCGAAGCCAACATCGACGACCTGAACGCGCAGGTCTTCGGATACTTGATGGAGAAGGCCCTCGCGGCCGGCGCGCTCGACATCTTCTACACGCCCGTTCAAATGAAGAAGAACCGCCCCGGCGTGCTCCTGACGCTGCTCTGCAACCCCCCGGACCGCGAGCGGATGTGCGACCTGATCTTCCGCGAAACGACCACGCTGGGCGTGCGCTACAGAAATGAACAGCGCGAAATTTTGACGCGGGAGTTCGTCACTGTCGAAACCGAATACGGGCCGATCAGGGTCAAGGTCTCACGCGCGCGCGACGGGCGCGTGATGAACGCCTCGCCCGAGTTCGAAGACTGTCGCGTCGCGGCTGAGAAGAGCGGAGTCGGGTTGCGCGACGCGCAGACGGCGGCGTTGAAAGCATATGTAAATTCCTAACGGGAGTGGGGAGTGGGGAGTGGGGAATAGGGAATGGGGAATGGGGAATGGGGAATGGGA
>DATEMG010000424.1:0-4969 GCA_035275805.1 Blastocatellia bacterium | reverse complement strand
ACCTGACCTGGGGCTCCGCCTTCGGCTCCGCCCCAGGCTTTATTCTGACGCCCGCTCCGCGGGCTTGGAATTACCAAAATACTTAGTTTACAGAGCACTGACGTATTCCTACGAAGCTTTTTCCTGTTTCGCTTCGGCGATCACACGTTTCCACCGCACCGGATCCCAATTTACCCGCTTGCCCGATCTGAACGATTCATTCGCCAGATGCGCCCCGACCAACACGCGATTCGCCAATTCGACCGGCGAATTCGGCTGTTTGCGATCCTTCATACAATCGAGGAAGTTCTGCATGTGCGTCGCGCTTTCGTCGGTCACTTTCCAGCTCTCGACTTCCTTGCGGTTCTTGTCATAACGAACCATCATCCCGCGATTGTTCTCCTGCACGATGCTGCCTTCCAGCCCGTAAAACGCCGCGCCGTCGTTCTCCTGCCCGTTCATGAATTGCACCATGAAGACGATCGCAAATGAGCCGCAATCCAGGATCGCGTGGACGTTATCGGGGGTTTCCCAATCCAGGTTTTGGTATTTGCCGCCGTTGCTGGAAACACTGCGCGGCCCGTCACATCCTGTGATCCACATCGCCACATCCAGCCAATGCGGTCCGATGTCCGTCATCAGCCCTCCGGCGTAGTCCCAGAACCAGCGCCAGCCGGATGCGCGTTTCGCGTCGTAAGGCCGTTTCGGGGCGCGACCGAGGAAGCGCGGCCAATCAATCAATTCGGGCGCGAAGAGCGATTGATTGTTGCTGCGTTTGATGTACGGATCAACCGGCCGATAGCGAAAATCCCAGATGCGCACGAAGCGGATTTCGCCGATGCCGCCCGAAGCGACTATGTCGCAGGCTTTTTTGAAATGATCGCCGCTGCGCCGTTGATTACCAACCTGCACAATCTGTTTCGAGGCTTTGACCTTGGCGACCATATTCTCGCCCTCTTCTATCGTGCGGCAGAGAGGTTTCTCGATGTAAGCGTCTTTGCCGGCCTGTACGGCCGCGATCAGGCAATCGTGGTGCAGGTGATCGGGCGTGGCGATGATTACGCCGTCGATGTCTTTATGCGCAAGCAGGTCTTTATAGTCAACGTAGGTCTTTTCTACCGGCGCGGTGAGTCTCTTTTGCGCGAGTTCCAGCATGCCCTTGTTGACGTCGCAGAGCGCGACGATGTCGGCGCCCAGCTTCTGCGCCGTGGCGACGCGCCCAGAGCCTCGGTCACCAGGGCCGACGCCTCCGAGCCGGATGCGGTCGTTTGCGCCGATGACGCGGGTATAAGACTTCGCGCTCATCCCGGCAGTGGCCCCGGCTGTGAAGGTCGCTGTGGCGATTGATTGTTTGAGGAAATCACGACGATCCATTTTTATCCCCCGAAATTTCAATTCACGTAAACGAACTCGTTCGAGTTGAACAGCACATGGCAAAAATCTACCAGCGCCGCCGCGCGGGCCTGGGCGATCAAGTCGGGCGCGACATCGCAATTCGACGGCAAAGCCACGGGCTGCTTCGTCTCGATTCTGGATTTGATCAGCTCCGATTGTTGATCGAGGAAGTTGATCGCCATCTTGCGCTCATCGGCTTCTGGCGCTCGCGCAAACGCCAGGCGATAGGCCAGCGCGATCTGTCTGTTGACGTCGTCGCCGGCTTCTTTCAAAACCCGGCCCGCGAACGCCTGGGCCGAAACCAGGATCGTTCTGTCGTTGAGCAGGTTCAAGGCCTGCGGCGCGGTTGTCGTCACCGAGCGGCGCGAACAACTCTCGTGGGTGTCGGGCATGTCGAAGGCCTGGAACATCGGATAACGCGAATTGCGCCGGACGAAAGCGTAGATGCTTCGGCGGGTCTTCTGATCTTCGCTCTCGTTGCGCTTCCATCCGCCGCGCACGTCCATCTCTTTCGGGATTTCAGGGAAGACGCTCGGGCCGCCCATCTGCCAGTTGATGCGCCCGCTCACCAACAGGATGGCGTCGCGAATCTCTTCGCCCGTCAATCGCCGGCGACTGAAACGCCAGAGCAGTTTGTTGTCGGGATCTACCCTGGCCACTTCTGTGTTGAACGCCGACGATTGCTGATAAGCGTTCGAGAGCATAA
The DNA here is from genome assembly GCA_035275805.1 of Blastocatellia bacterium. Classification (GTDB taxonomy): domain Bacteria; phylum Acidobacteriota; class Blastocatellia; order RBC074; family RBC074; genus JAJVID01. Next base: position 2,889 of record DATEMG010000424.1, on the reverse strand, counting down.
TCAACCGGCTCATCTTTTTGACGCTCCACCCTTGTTCGACAAGGGTGGCCGCGAGCCAATCCAACAATTCACGATGGGTTTCGCGGTCGCGCATCTCGCCGAAATCGCTCGGCGTGCCCACGATGCCGCGCCCGAAGTGGTAATGCCAGATGCGGTTGACCATCACGCGAGCAGTCAACGGATTGGCGGGGTCGGCTATCCAGTTCGCCAACGCCGTGCGGCGGCCTGTCGCGCCGATCTTTGACTGAGCGATCTTCGCGTCGCCGCGATCAAATATGGTTAAAAAACCCGGCTGTACTTCTTCGCCGAACGCGTCGTAACCGCCGCCTTTCAAAACATAAGTCGCGGGAGCCTGAGCGCCGACATCGGAAATGCCAGAACCGATGGGAAGCGGTTTCGGCTTGATGTCGTCGAACGCGGCCAGTTGTTTGCGCAGCGCCTCCCACTGCTTCTTCTGTTCGCCCTTCAACTTTTGCCCGACGCCATTGCCATCCTCATCCACGCCGTAATTCAGTTGCCATTGCGCCTTGTGATACATCAGCCACTGCATCGTGTCGCGTTTTTCGGGCGATGTGGTGATGGCGAGTTTGATCTCATCCGGATATTTATCGAAGCTGTCGTCGTAGATCGCCTTGGCTACAGGCGCTTCGATGTTGGCGATCTGTTCGCGAATTTCTTTGGTCTGATCCTGCCATTGGGCGAGCTTGCGCTGGTATTCAGCCCGTTCGGACGTCGAAACCAGGATGTAATCGTCTTTCGAGCGCGTGGCGGCGAAGAAGGCCTGCAAACGGTAATAGTCTTTTTGCAGAATCGGGTCGTATTTGTGATCGTGGCAGCGCGCGCACCCGATTGTTGAACCGAGAAAGACCACGCCAACGGTGTCGGTGATGTCGTTCAAAATCTCCTGCCGCCGCTGCCGCAGGTTACGCGCGTTGTATTCGTCGGGGTAATGACGGTTGAACCCTGTGGCGACCAGCGCGTCCGCGTCGTCGGGCCACAGCTCGTCGCCCGCGATCTGCTCTTTGATGAACCGGTCGTAGGGTTTGTCTTTGTTGAACGCTTTGATGACGTAATCGCGATAGCGCCACGCGTTGGGCCGCGTCTCGTCTGCCTTGAATCCCTCGCTCTCGGCGTAGCGCGCAAGGTCGAGCCAGTGACGCGCCCACTTCTCGCCGTAATGCGGACTGTCGAGCAGACGGTCAACCACTTTCTCAAACGCCCCGGGCGAGTTGTCGGCGAGAAACGAGTTGACCTCTTCGGGCGTCGGCGGCAGGCCGGTCAAATCGAAGGTCGCGCGGCGCAACAAAGTGGTCTTGTCTGCGGCCGGCATGGGCCTTGCGCCTTCGCTTTCGAGTTTCGCCAGGACGAAGGCGTCAACCGGATTTTTGACCCAAGCTCGATTTCTAACCGAGGGCTGTTTCGGCTTCTGAACCTTCTGATAAGCCCAGTGATTGAGTTGTTGGGCGGTGAACGGAAGATTATCCGAGAATGCCCGAACGCTGCACGCGAGGGCCAAAATGGTAAGCACAGCCTTCAGTGGTTTCGCGTTACGCATATTTTTTTCTCCGCGAATGTAAGGTTTTATTTCACTGAAACCGCAGGCGCGGTTATTCTTATGCCGGTTTTACCATATGTCAATCAATATCGTGAGCGGTAACGAGCGTGGTCCCATCAATAGAATGATTCAGGGATCCCGTCCGCTACCGCTCGCGACGCTGATCCAAACTCCAAAACAACCCATGCGATTACGCGCAATTACAACAGCATTGATCTTCTGTCTCTCCGCGGCGGTTTCGGCGACGCGGCCTGCGCCGTCGAAGTCGAAAATCGAAACCTTCGCCGGCGCCGGGCAGGCGGGTTACGCTGGCGACGGCGGACAGGCCACGAAAGCGCAACTCAACAATCCTTTCGGCGTCGCGCGAGGGCCGGACGGCGCGCTTTATATCTGCGACACGATGAATCACGTCATTCGCAAAGTTGATCGGAACGGCATAATCACAACTGTCGCCGGCGCGGGCAAGAAAGGCTATTCGGGCGACGGCGGGCCCGCGCTCGACGCCGCGCTTAACGAGCCTTACGAGATTCGTTTCAACAAACAAGGCGTTATGTTTTTGGTCGAACGACTCAACCATGTTGTCCGTCGTGTTGACGCGAAGACGCGGATCATTACGACCGTTGCAGGATCGGGCCAGGCCGGATTTTCGGGCGACGGCGGCGCGGCCACACAAGCGACGCTCAATCAACCGCACAGCATTCAATTCGACGCGCGCGGCGACCTATACATCTGCGACATCCTCAACCACCGCATCCGCAAAGTTGATATGAAGACCGGCGTGATCACGACATTCGCCGGAACGGGAGATAAAAAACCGACGCCCGACGGCGCGAAGATCGCCGGGACTCCGCTCAACGGCCCGCGCGCGATTGACTTCGACCGCCGCGGAGACATGTGGCTGGCGCTGCGCGAAGGCAACGCCGTTTATCGGCTGGATATGAAAGCGGGAACTATTCATCACGTCGCGGGAACGGGAGAGAAAGGATTCACGGGCAACGGCGGCGCGGCCAATCTGGCCACATTGTCCGGCCCGAAAGGTTTGAGTGTCGCGCCGAACGGCGATGTTTACCTGGCCGACACCGAAAGCCATTCGATCAGGATGATCGACCTTCGCAAACAGACTATTGAACTGATCGCGGGAACCGGCGCCAAAGGCGACGGAGCGGATGGCGATCCGCTGGCGTGTCAGATGGCGCGTCCGCACGGTGTCTTCGTTGACCGCGACGGCTCGATCTTCATCGGCGACAGCGAAACACATCGGGTGCGCGTAATTCGGATCAGTACCGCGAGCGGTAGCGAGCGAGGCTCCATCAAGAGATAAACTCGATAAGCTT
>DATEMG010000423.1:0-2267 GCA_035275805.1 Blastocatellia bacterium | reverse complement strand
CCTGAAGCGCGCTCGCTACCGCTCGCGGTACTGATCCGGTCAGCCTTCCCGTACATGCAAGCGCAATCCGCTTTAGTATAATACCGCGGGCGTAAACAAACGGTTGCGCGTAAGATTAACCGCTCGATCATGCCTGCGAATCTGCGTCAATATTTCTTTTATATTATCGAAGTCTTCGCAACGCGCTCGTTGTATGAGAATATGCTGGTGGATATTCCCATCTCAATTTCGACCCCGAAGAACAGGTCTCAATGAATCAGGTAATCAAGAGATTCTTCGTCGCCTCAGGCGTCCTGGGGCTAGTCATTATCGGCGCCGCGTTTGGGGTTGCTAGCCGCTCGGCGACCGTCGCCCCATTCCTCGAATCGGAGTTGATCTTTCCTCTTGAACATTGGCACAACCATGCCTCGTGCATAATCGAAGCGCCGAACGGAGACCTGCTCGTTTGCTGGTTTCACGGGTCCGGGGAGCGAACCGCCGATGACGTGAAGATCGAGGGCGCGCGGAAAAGGCGCGGCGCGCGGGCATGGAGTCCGCGCTTCACGATGGCTGACACTCCAGGCTATCCCGACACCAATTGCGCGATGTTCATCGACCCGCAGCGTAGGCTGTGGTTGCTCTGGCCGACCATCATGGCGAATGAGTGGCACACCGCCCTGATGAAATACAGAATTTCATCGCGCTATCAGTCCGGCGGCCCGCCGGCCTGGGAGAGTAACGAAGTGCTGCACGTCACCCCGGGGCCGGAATTCGAAGCGACGGTTAAAGAGACGATGGACGGGTTTGAGAACCGAGCGCAAAACGAGCCTGAAGAGCGCCGCGGAGCCATCCGAGATTACATCACCAGAACGCGCAAGAACGCCGCGGACAAACTTTTCCGGCGGATGGGGTGGATGACCCGCGCACACCCTTTCGTTCTCGACGACCGCAGATTGATAGTCCCGCTCTATTCCGACGGCTTCTCCTTCTCGCTGATGGCCATCACCGACGACTGGGGCGAGACGTGGAAGACCAGCGCCCCGCTTGTCGGCGGAGGCAATATTCAACCCAGTATCGTTCGTAAGAAGGACGGAACGCTTTTCACGTTGATGCGCGACAACGGCCCCGCGCCGAAGCGCCTGCACAAAAGCGAATCGCGCGACCGGGGGGAGACCTGGTCGCCGGTCACCGACAGCGACCTGCCCAATCCCGGATCCGGCGCCGAGATAATCTCGCTTCGCAACGGACACTGGGTCCTGATCTACAACGACACCGAACGAGGCCGCAACAGTCTGACGGTCGCGATCTCGGATGACGAAGGGCAGACCTGGAAGTGGAAGCGGCGGCTGGAATACGACCCTCCCGGCCCGGAAGCGGGCGCCTATCATTACCCTTCAATCATTCAGGCCCGCGACGGGACGTTGCACGCCAGTTACAGCTACCACCTCAACCGTAAAGACGTCGAGAAGGACGCCGAAGGCAAACCGCGCCGTAAGACGATCAAGCATGCCCGTTTCAACGAAGAGTGGGTGATGGCCGGAGAAAAATGACGCGCGACAACGCCGATTGAAACTTTTTTCTCGCCAGAAACCCAATCAGTGGCTAGAATTGTATTCGTTTTATTCCGATGTATTTACTCAGCCCCTGCCGGATTAGAGGCGGGGGAGACCAGCAGTTATAATCCGATTTTTAATCCAAAACGCCCCGTTGCGAGGCTTAAACTACACATGATGTACAGCCAACAAGAATATGACATGGTTCGGCGCCAGACGATGCAGATCGAGGCCGAAAAGCGCGCGCTGCTCAGATGGGTTTTGATCGTCGTATCACTCCTGCTGGCCGGATCGGTTATCCTCACAGGATGGATGTTCCGCCAATACAGCGGGTCTGAAGACCAGATCAGCAACGCCAACGAGCGAAAGGCGTTCGCCGAGAATCAGTTGCGGCAGGTCACCCGCGAGCGTGACGAGTTGAAAGCGATTCAGCAGAAGATGGCCGCCGCCGTCGCCCAACGAAACGCAGTGATCGACTCGCTCGTGCCTAAAATGCTCGCCAAAACGGCTACCGACACCGACCTGGCCGACCTGGCTCGCGCCATTAACGAGACGCCGGAACAGGTGATCGAGCTTCCCAGCATCCCGCCCGACGATGTCTTACGCAGATACCGGACCCGCGTTGACGGGCAGCCACGCGCTTATATCCTGATCGCCGGGGAAATCGATGGCAAATGGAGGCTCTATTCTGTACTGGTCAAGAGATAGAGTAAGAGGGACGGGGCGACGGGGCGA
>DATEMG010000422.1:0-9169 GCA_035275805.1 Blastocatellia bacterium | reverse complement strand
TCGCCCCGTCGCCCCGTCGCCCTGTCTCCCCGTCTCTCCGTCTTACTGCTGCTGCGCGGCCTGGGCGGCTTCAGCGTCTTTGAAGAATTTGTCGATTCGATCCTGATAGATTTTGATCTCGCCCCGTTCCTCGTACCGTTTGCGGGCAGCCTTGATGAAAGCGTCGTAGGCCAGGTTCTGACGGTCGCTGAGGATGCTCTGGCGGACGCCCTCGCGCTCCTGCGGGAGTTTTGACAGATCGGCCTCGGTGCGCTTCTTCGCGACGAAGATCAAGTACGAAACGCCGATCTTGATCGGGGACTTGGCGGCCTCGCCTTCTTTGAGCGCCATCAGCGCCGTGCGCGCCTGATTGCTCGCCTGCGACCCTCCCTGGGACGAGCCTGGGAAAGAGTAATTATCAAAGTTGGTGTCGGTCTTGACTTCGAGACCTTCGGCTTTGACGAGGCGCTCGAAATCTTCGACGCTCTTCGACTGGTTCAAAACCTCCTGGGCGCGGCCCTGGGCGAAGGTCGGTTCTTTCTCCTGGCGGTATTTATTCTCGACCTGGTTGCGCGCCTGCTCGAAGCTCATCGCGGCCCCCTTGTCGATGATGTCGACGACTCTTGGGATTGCGAATCCTCCGGGGATGCTCACCTTTTCGCCGATCTTTCCCTCGTCGATCGCGCTCGTCGCGCTGTCGAAAGCCGGGTTGTTGGCCTGACCGGCGCTGTCGCCCAGGTCTTTCTGCTCGTCGCCGTCATTGAAATACGGAGTCGTCTTAAGCATCGAATCGGCGGAAACTTTAATCTCCACGGCGATCTCTTCGGCGGCCTTGCGCAGGTCATTGTATTGGCTCGCCTTCTCGTAGGCCTTCTGAGCCAGGTCATTACTTACTTTGAAGGCTTTGTTGTTCTGCGCCGTGGCCTTCAGCGTGTCGCGTATCTGGTCGAACGGGACATCACGCTGTTCGGTGACCTTCATCAAGTACCAGCTCCGGCCATCCTTGAACGGGCCTTCAACGGCGCCGACTTCCAGTTCGTTAGTGTAGACGCGCTGACGCCACTGGCTGGTCTTGTTCGGCTCCTTCTTGATCCAGCCGATGTCGCCTCCCTGCTTTGCCGACGGGTCTTGAGAGTTGCCCTTCGCGACCGAGGCGAAGTCTTCGCCCTTTTCGTCGCGGACTTTGCGCGCCAGTTCGTCTATCTTGGTTTTGACCGTGTTTTCGTCGGCGGCGGTCAGCACGTTGAGCTTGATGATGCTCGCGCGTTTCTCATATTGCTTGCGCGTCTCATACTCCTTTTTAAGCTCCTCTTCGGTGACCGGAACGGTCTTTGCGACTTCTTTGGTGGGAATGAAGATGTACGCGACCTGGCGCGTCCTTTCGCCGGCCTTGAATTCATCTTTGCGCGCATCATAGTAGGAACGCAGATCCTGCTCCGTGGGGTTGAATTTCGCCCTGATCTTATCCCGGTCGACGGTGGCGTAAACGACTTCGACCTTGGTGTTGTCGCGCTTGTATTTCTCTTCGACTTCGCGATCGGAAACCTGTATGGGCGAGATGATGAACTCGCGCACCTTGCGCGCGGTGATGTCATCCCGCCGATTCTTCTCGTAATCCTCGACGGCCATGCCGGCCGTTTTCATCCGGCGCAGATATTCTTCCCTCCCGACAAAGTTACCCTGTTCGTTGGTGAAAGTGCGTATGATCGCGTCGGCGACTTCGCGGTCGGCGCCGGTCAGGTTGAGCTCGCGCCCCTGATCGATCACCAGACGCTCCGAGATCAAATCATCGAGCGCTCGCTTGTCATAACCTATGCTTTTGGCGATGCCGAGCGGCAGGGAGTTGCCGCGGCCGAAGGCCGAAAGCGCCATGGATAAGGCTCCCTTGTACTCTTTCAGAGTGACCTCTTGCGATCCGACCTTGGCGATCACTGTGTCGTCGTCGGATGACCTGATGGCCCCCATTCCCGGGCCGAGGGAACTGTTGGGGATATAGAACGCGACCAGACCTACGAGCAGCAGCACGCAGAACGCCCAAAGAAGGACGCTTTTCGAACGCTCAAATTTGGCGAAGAAACGAAGCATAGTCGTATACTCCAAAACTCGATTGGATTTAAGCCACGGCAGGCGCCATACGTGGCCCCGATGAAAACAGGAATATTATCGGCTCTCTGGGGTTAGTTCAAGGCAGAAAGACAGGGCGACGGGGCGACTGGGGCGATGGGGCGACTGGGGCGACGGGGCGACGATAACCTTCACAGCCCCAATCGCCTTGTCGCCCCGTCTTCTTCACATCTCATCTTCGCGCCGTCTGCTGTTCATACAGGCTGGCACCGCGTTGCAGGAAGCCAATGAATTCCTGTTTATCGCGCGTCAGGCTGGGGAAGACGGCCAGCGTCTTCTCATCGGGCGAGATGATAGCGTAAAGCGGCAGCGCGGCGCTGTTGAATTGGGTCGACTGACGTTCGGCGTTTTTTTCATCCGCGGCCCGAACCGCGTCGGGCACCTCGCGGTCGGTGTAGAGCTTGGCCAGCACGAAACGACCCAGCTCTTTTTTCACCTCCGGCTTGGGGAACATATTTTCCTCCATCCAGCGGCAATTGGTGCAGGTCACGCCAGTGAAGTCGATGAAGACGGGTTTGTTCTCCGCGCGCGCCTTTAGAAGGGCCGCTTCGTAATTTTCGACCCAGGCGTTCTCGGGGTTCTTGTTCGCGTCGCCCGATAGCCACATGATCGCGAGGCGCTCGTTGGCCCCTTTGGGCGGCAACCAGGCTTCGAGTTCACCCAGAGGCGCGCCGAACAATCCGGTCAGCAGAAAGAACGCCCCACCGAAGAAGGAGGTGGCGAAGAGCATTCGCGGCACGCCGAGGCGCTCCACGGGAGAGTCGTGCGGCAGTTGGATTTTGCCGAGCAGGTAGATCGCCGCCACCAGAGCGATCGCGATCCAGGCGGCCAGGACCAGGTTGCGGGAGACCGTTTCCCAGCCCCAGACAAGATCGACGTTGCTCAGGAATTTGAACGCCGCCGCGAGTTCCAGAAATCCCATCACGACCTTCACGCTGTTGAGCCATCCGCCCGATTTCGGCAGAGACTGTAGCAAGCGCGGGAAGAGCGCGAACAGGAAGAACGGGACCGCGAACGCCGTCGCAAACGCCAGCATCCCGAGGACCGCCCAGAACCATTGCCCTTGCGTCGCGTAAATCAACACAGTGCCGACAAAGGCCGTCGTGCAGGTGAACGAAGTCAGTGTGAAGGTGACGCCCATCAGGAGCGTCGCGAACATAGTTCCCATCCGGCCCGCCTGCGCCTGCGCGTCGAGTTTTGAAACGAGTCCGGTTGGGACTCTGATCTCGAACATCCCGAAAAGATTGAGCGCGAAGACCACGAACAGCGCAGTGAGAAACAGGTTCATCCACGGGCTCGACGCGAGTTTGGTCAAGCCTGTCGGCCCCGCGAGGCCGGCGAGCGCCAGTCCGATCGCCGTGTATGTGAAGATGATGCCGAGCGAGAAGAACCCCGCCTGCCCGATTGCCGCCCCGCCGCTCTGCTGATCGCGTTTGGTGAAGAACGATACGGTGATCGGGATCATCGGAAAGACGCACGGCGTGAGCAGCGCCAGCAATCCCTGGATGACCGCGAACCAGACGAATCCGAACAGCCCGCGACTCTTCAAATCCTTCGACAGTTCTTCATCCACAGAGGCTTGTGGGGCGGCCTGGGTTGGGGCCTGAGAGGCGACCTGAGGGGCTCCGCCGGGCGGCTGCGCGATGGCGCCGACTCCCATTGTCGAAACGGCCTCCCGCGTCGCAGTCGGGGCGGGGCTGGATGTTTCAGGCGTCGAAGCCGGCGCGGGGTCAGAAGCGCCAGGCGTCACAATCCGGGGCGGCTCCGGCGGCGCCGGGGCCTGCTTGGTCAACAGAGAGATCTCTGAAGTCGTCTGTTTGGCAGGAGCATTGATCGGGGTCGGAGTCGCTTTGGACGGGGGCGCCTGGACTGAAGCCCCGGCGATCGTCGTCTCGATCTCGAACGTCTTTGTCGTCGGCCGCAAACAGGTCGTATCGTCGCAGACCTGATAGCTGAATTTGGCGATCAATTTCTGCGCGCCGGCTTTGGCGTCGGCCGCGACTTTGATCGGCGCGGTGAACGTCACTTCTTTCTCGAAGGCCTGCGACATAAACGGCTTGCCCGGCTCCGAGAAGTTGGGATCCTGGTAAATCTTGGGCTTCGGCTGCCGGACTTCGCCGGCTAATTTGAAGACGCCGCTCTCGTCAATCGTGACCTTGGCTTTGCGCGGCGGCGGTGGTTGCGTCAGCGCGTATAGGTGCCAGCCGGGTTCGAGTTTCACCGTGATCAGCAGTTTCGCCGTCTGTCCGGGCTTCAACTGGCTCTGATCGATTTTTGCGGAAAGGCTGACCGGGTTCTGATTCTGCGCGGGATCGGGCGTTGCGCCGGCCTCGGCGCCGGCCGGCGGGTCCTCTGGCGGCGCCTGCGTTCGCGCGTACGGCGCGACGAACAGGACCGCGAGCAATAGGACGAGACCGGCCATAACTTTTCCAACGTGACTCCGATGGGACATGCAAACCTCAGAAGAATTGAATTGCGAGCCGAATTATGCGACTGCGGGAGCGCGGCTTTGGCAGTCTCTTTCGCGCCTAAGCCGCGCCAAAGCGACAACAGGGTATACCGAATATACAAACGCGGCAACCCGTGATAACGGGTCGCCGCGTTACTGGGCCCTGGTGGCTGGCCTGAGACGCCGCTATTACCGCGCGCGTTGCGCCGCCACCGCATTAAACCTTTCTTTCATTGTTTGAACGCGCTTGGCGCCGTCGGGCGCCGAGGCGATCAGCTTCTCCAGGTTAGCCAGAAATTGAGGGCCTAAAGACGCGCGCAAATCTTCAATGAAGTCGACGATCTTCGCCCACACGCCGAAGAGCTCGCCGTTGGTGTCTAAGAAAAGCGCTCGGTCAATCGAGCCGTGATTGACCATCGCCGCCGCCATCTCCCAGTAACTGATCACCTGCCGGAAGTAGGCGTTCTGCTCGGGATATTCTTGTACGTTGAAAAGGACCTCTTTCACGTCGTCGACGCTCTTCGGAAAGAAATCGAAAGCGAAATAATTGCGCGCCTTCCGCATCGTTTCGTCGCGGCGCAGGTCATAGAGTTTGATAATCAGATCGGCGTCTTGTGGTGTTGCCATAGCTATTGACTCCTTTATTTATGGCTACCAAGTGGGGAGTGGGGAGTGGGGAGTAAGGAGTTGTAGAACACGAGCCATAGGATCTGTTCTCCCACTCCCTACTCCCCACTCCCCGCTCCCCGCTTGGCGGTTGAAATATTTACAGATTGATGTAATTCGGACCGCCCCCGCCTTCCGGCGTCACCCAGTCAATGATCTGGTACGGGTCCATGATGTCGCACGTCTTGCAATGCACGCAGTTCGAGAAGTTGATCTTGGGCTTGCGCCCGCCATTGGCCTCCTCGATTTCGTAGACGGCGGCCGGACAGAAATATTGGCATGGATTGCCGTATTCCTGTGTGCATCTCCTTACACAGATGTCAAAATCGAGCACTTTCAGATGCGGCGGTTGATCTTCGTCATGTTCGGTGCCCGAACGATAGACGTCGGAGACTTTATCGAACGTCAGCTTGTTGTCGTATTTCGCCGGCTCGGCTTGCGGGACGTCGCCGGGATGTTTCGACAGGCGGTTGAAAACATGAAGCTTGCGCAGGTGTTCGTGGCCGGCCTCGACGCGCAGGTCGCCGAATAGTCCGAGACCTCCGGTCGGGTATTGCATGCCGGCCTCGATCAGTCCCCACCTGCGCCCGTGGCGGAACGCCTGATGGAAATTGCGGACTTCATAAAGTTCCTTATAGACGTAGCTCTCTTTGACCAGCTCTTCGAACCGCTTCAACTGCGCCTCGTCGAAGCGCCCCGCCAGAAGCGCCTCGAAGACCGCCTCGGCGGCGAGCATCCCCGTCTTCATGGCCATGTGGATGCCTTTGAGCCGCTGCGAGTTGAGGAAGCTGGCCGAATCGCCGACGATCAGAAACCCGGCGCCGTAATATTTCGGCTGCGACAACAACCCGCCTTCGGGAATGGTCTTCGCGCCGTAATGGAGCATCTTGCCGCCTTCGAGCATCTTCGCGATCGCCGGGTGCTGTTTGAACTGATTGAAGAGCCGGTGCGGGTCGGTGAACGGGTCGTGATAATCCAGCCCGACGACCAGGCCGATGTCCAGCAGGTCGTTCCGCATCCCGTAAACGAAGCCGCCGCCGAAGGTGTCGTTAGGCAGCGGGTAACCGAGCGTGTGCATCACGAAGCCAGGTTTAACGCGGCCTTTCGGCAGTTCCCATATCTCTTTCACGCCGACCGCGTAGACCTGCGGGTTGCGGCCTTCATCCAGGTTGAGCTTCTCGACCAGCTTCTTGGTCAGCGAGCCGCGCGCGCCTTCGCCGAGCACGGTCACCTTGGCGAAGATGTCGGCGCCGGGCTGGTAATTATCCTTAGGCTCGCCGTCCTTGCCGACGCCCTTGTCGCCGGTGCGCACGCCGATGACCCGATTGTTATCGTCGTAAAGCAGCTCGGCCCCGGGGAATTCGGGAATGAGCATCACGTCCGCCGCCTCGACGACGGGGCCGAGCCAGCGGACGAGCTTATTCAAACTGACGACGTATTTGCCGTGGTTCCTGAGCGGAGGCGGGATGATCGGCGATTTGATCTTGAAGCGGCGGGTCAGATACGAAACGTCCTCTTCGCCGACCTCGGCCTCGAGCGGCGCGTCAAGTTCTTTATAATTAGGCAGCAACTCCGCGAGCGGGCGAACGTCCATAACCGCGCCCGAAATTATATGTGACCCGATCTCGCGGCCCTTCTCGATCACGGCGATCGTGATCTCGCCTAAAGCGTTGTTGTGTTCTTCGTTGCGCTTGTTGATGAGTTGGCGCAGCCGCAGCGCCCCGGCCAGTGAGGCGGGGCCCGCGCCGACGAATAATACGTCGACTTCTAATGTGTCGCGCTCGATGTTCTCCATATCAATTCTTCGTCTCTTGAAATTATATCAGCGGATTATTGCTTCCGCTTCGCCGTCAACACCGTCCCCGGCTGGCGAAGCTCGAAACTGGCCGCGTTTCCTTGGTCATCCATAATGAAATGTATTGAAACAACCTGAACCTGTTTGAGCGTAAAGTCGCCGCTCAGCGTCGGGATCAGATCCATCGACGGCTGGCCGCCGACGACCGCGACCAGCGCGGCGCCCTTCAAACTGACGTTGATCGTCTGCCCCATCAGGTCATACGCGCCGGCGTAGCGCGACAGATAGGCCGGATCGAACAGGCGCGCGTCAGGCTTTTTGGCGAAGACGATCTCTTTGACCGAAGCCTCGAACTGCGCCGAGATCGTCGCTACGTTGCCGTTCACGTCGGTCTGGAACGAATACTTCATATTGTTAAAGACCGGGTCTTTCGCCCTGCCGCCGTTAAACGTGTCGTAATGCCAGTGTTCGAGTGGAGTGGCGATGTTGTTGAAAGTCGCTTCGAGCTTGCCTGCGCGCAGCGCGACTTTCATAACGCCGTAGCCCGGATGCTCGTAATCGCCGGCGTAGTCTTCCAGCTTGTGAGACATCTGAGTTCCCTGCACGCGAGTGACCTCTTTCTTCTTCTCGCCCTCCCTGCCGGCTTGTTCAAGCATCGCGCGGCGTCCCGCGGCCTGCGTGATCCAGTCAACCTGGGAAAGTTTAAACAAGCGGTCAGCCGCGACCTGCGTGATCAGATCGCGCAGCGGCGTGCCGCTCAGATTGGTGAGCGCGACCATCCCGACGCCGTCTTTCGGGAATAGAACGACGTTGGCCGAAAAACCGTCAATATTACCGCCGTGCTGAACGCGGCGCCGGCCTCGATAGGTGTCTACGAACCAGCCCAGAGCGTATTCGCCGCCGACGATCTCCTGGAATTCGCTCGAAGCGCCCGTGGTCATATAAGGCCGGTGCATGTCGTCAACCGTCGCGGTTTCGGCGATCTTTTTGTCGCCGTACTTGCCGCCGTTGATATGGGCTATCACCCACCGCGCCATTTCATTCACACTGGAATTGATAGAGCCGGCGGGGCCCAGGTTGGTGATCGGGCGGAACGGCAGTTTCTCGATCTTGTCCCCGCGCTTGCCGTAAGGCTGCGCGAAATCGTTGTCCTTTTGCGAATCGTTGACCGAGAAGTTCGTGCGTTTCATGCCGAGCGGGTTGAGTACGCGGTCGCGCACCGCGTCTTCCCATGATTTGCCCGTGATGACCTCGGTCAGGTAGCCGGCGGTCAGATACATCAGATTGTTGTATTGCCATTTCTCCCGCAGGTCGGCGCTCGGTTCCAGATAGGCCAATTTACGGACTAGCGATTCACGGCTGGCGTTGAAGTTGTTGTACCAGACCAGGTCGTGGCGCGGCAGTCCCGAACGATGCGTCACCAGGTCGCGCACGCTCAGACGCTCTGTCATCGAGGGATCAAAGAGTTTGAACCACGGGATGTAGTTGCGCGCCGGCTTGTCCCATTCGATCCTGCCTTCGTCAACCAGCGTGCCGAGCACGAAGGTCGTGAACGCCTTCGACGACGAGCCGATGGCGAAGAGAGTGTCAGCCGTCACGGGCAATTGTTTCTCGACGTCGCGCAGCCCGAAGCCTTTCGCGTAGATGACTTCGTTGTTCTTAACGATGGCGATGGCCATTCCCGGGACTTCAAACTTCTTCATCGCGTCGGTGACGACGTCGTCAAAACCGGCGAGCGATTCTTTCGCCGCGGCGACCGGATCGGCTTTGCGTTCGATATCGCAGGGGAAATTGGCGCCCCCCTGCGAAAACGTCCCTTCGATCTTCTGGCCGTCAGTCGAAAGCTTGCCGCGAAACTTCGGGTCGCCGGGGATATTGGGCAGCGCGAACGTCACCTCGCCGTTATCGAAGCCGACATTGGTCAGCGGCAGGTCTTTCGCGCCCTGCTGTGGAATGGTAATCGTCGCGGCAAGTTTGCCGTCGGCGGCGACCGTGAAATCGACGCTGAAGTTGAGCGCGCCGGTCGGCAGCTTGATCGCGCCTTCCCAATGCCCGGCAATCGTATTTTGTTGGGTGGCGGCGAATGTCAGAGTGGAAGACAGCGAAAGCAGTAGGGCGAGAAAGATACGGGAGATCAGGGGATATTTGTTGAGCAT
>DATEMG010000421.1:0-4209 GCA_035275805.1 Blastocatellia bacterium | reverse complement strand
CTGCCCGCTTCCGTGCGCGCGATTCTTTCTATCCCCGCCGACCGGCGCTCAAAGGAACAGCGGCGAGAGGTCTTCGGTTTCTACCGCACGACTGACTCGGCCTTTGTCGAAGCCAACAAAAAGATCGATGAGTTGATGAAGGAGTGGCCGTACGGCCCGACGACCCTGGCTCTCAGCGCCCGCGAAATCCCGCGAGAGACGCGCATCTTCAAACGCGGCGATTGGAAGCGCCCCGGCGACGCGGTCGGCCCGGGCGTTCCCGCCGCGCTGCATCCGTTCCCGAAAGACGCGGCGCCGAACCGGCTGGGCCTGGCGAAATGGATCGTGGACAGGAACAATCCGTTGACTGCCCGGGTCATTGTTAATCGCATCTGGCAACAGTATTTCGGCGGAGGGTTGGTAACGACGCCCGAAGATTTCGGCTCGCGATGCGAACCTCCTTCTCATCCCGATCTGCTCGACTGGCTGGCGGTTGAGTTCGTCGAAAGCGGCTGGAGCATAAAACATATTCACCGGTTGATTTTGAACTCCGCCGTCTACAGGCAATCATCAAAAGTCACGCCGAAGCTGTTGGAGGTCGACCCGTACAACCGCTGGCTGGCGCGGGCGCCGCGAATCCGCGTCGAGTCTGAGATAGTGCGCGACGTGGCGTTGGCCGCGAGCGGGTTGTTGAACAAAAAGATCGGAGGCCCAAGCGTCTTCCCGGCGCTGCCGTCGGGCGTGATGGACCTGGCTTACGGCGGTTTCAAGTGGGAGAACGCGACGGGCGAGGATCGCTACCGCCGCGGAATGTATACGTTCTGGAAGCGCACCGTGCCTTATCCTTCGATGCTCGTCTTCGATTCGCCTAACGGCGATTTCTCCTGCGCGCGCAGAGTCAGGTCGAACACGCCGCTGCAGGCGCTGACGACCTTGAACGACACGGTCTTTGTAGAAGCGGCTCAGGCCCTGGCCATGCGAATTTGGAAAAATGGCGGCGCCGATGACCGCTCGAAGATGAACTACGCGTTCAGACTCTGCGTGAGCCGCGAGCCTGACCAATTCGAGATGCAAAAGCTGATCGAATTGCTCGAAGATCAGAAGAAGTATTTTGAAGGGCGCACGTCCGCCGCGGTCTACGTGGCGGCGACGGACCCGAACAGGATGCCCGAAGACGTCGACCTGCACAAAGTCGCGCCGTGGACGATGGTCGCGCGCGTACTGTTGAACATGGACGAGACGATCACCAAAGAGTGACACCATATGGCGAACGCTCTGAAAATGGATGAATAGCCACAGAGATCACCGCAGAACACAGAGAAGTCATTAAATCCTCTCTGTGCCCTGCGGTGTCCTCTGTGGCTAATCATCTTCATACAGCTCATCCCTTTGAGGTGGATATGAACTTCAACGAAGAGATAAAAATTGAAGCAGGGAAGCTTTTAACTCGCCGCTGGTTCTTCAAAGAATGCGGAATCGGCCTTGGCTCACTGGCGCTCGCCTCGCTGCTAAATGAAAAATCCTCAGCGCAATCCGCGATCACAAATCCTCTTGCGCCTAAACCGCCGCATTTCAAACCGAAGGCCAAGCGCGTGATCTATCTGTTTATGGCCGGCGGGCCTTCGCAGTTCGAGACCTTCGATTACAAGCCGTCGCTCGCCAAATACAACGGCAAGCCCGTGCCGCAGGAGTTCGTCAAAGACCTTAATTACGCGTTCATCAGGCCGGACGCGGGTTTGTACGCTTCGGAGCTGAAATTCGCGCGGCATGGGCAATCGGGGACCTGGGTGTCCGAGGCGCTGCCTTATACGGCGCAGGTCGTAGATGAGATAGCCGTCGTCAGGTCGGCGCAGACCGACGCGATCAATCACGCGCCCGCGCAGATTTTCATGAACACAGGTTCGACGCAATACGGGCGTCCGAGCGTGGGCGCGTGGGTGACCTACGGGCTCGGCAGCGAGTCGCAGGATTTGCCGGCGTTCGTCGTAATGTCGTCGGCGGGAGGTTTGAGCGGCGGCAGTTCGAATTTCGGCTGCGGCTTTCTGCCCACGATCTATCAGGGTGTGGCCTTTCGCAAAAGCGGCGACCCGATCCTCTCGCTTTCGAATCCGCGCGGCGTGACGCCGGAAATGCAGCGCAAATCGCTGGACGCCTTGAAGGCTCTGAACGAACATCATCTGGAAGCGACGGGCGACCCGGAGGTCGCCACGCGCATCAACTCTTTCGAGATGGCCTACCGGATGCAGACCTCGGCGCCTGAACTGATGGATATTTCAAAGGAATCGAAAGAGACGCTTGAGATGTACGGCGTGACGCCTGGGCGCGCTTCGTTCGCGATGAATTGCCTGCTGGCGCGGCGGCTGGTCGAGCGCGGGGTGCGCTTCGTACAACTTTTCCATGAAGCATGGGATCACCACAGCGAGGTTGCGAAAGGCGTTCGCGGCCAATGCCAGCAGACCGATCAGGCGGCGGCGGCTTTGATCAAGGACTTAAAGCGGCGCGGATTGCTCGAAGATGCGATAGTCGTTTGGGGCGGGGAATTCGGTCGCACGCCGATGGTCGAAAGCAACCCGGACGCGGGCCGAAGCCTGGGCCGAGATCATCACAACAGGGCTTTCTCGCTGTGGCTCGCGGGCGGCGGCGTCAAACCGGGCGTCACTTATGGCGAGACCGACGAGTTCGGTTTCAACGTGGCCAGCGACCCCGCGCATGTCCACGACCTGCACGCGACCATCCTGCATCTGCTCGGATTCGATCACACGAAACTGACCTACCGTTTCCAGGGAAGAGATTTCAGGTTGACGGACGTGCACGGCGCCGTAATCGAGAAATTGTTGGGCTGATTCATCACAGAAACACCACAGACTTATCGCCGCAGCCATCGCCTATTCCCCGCAGTGGCGGCGGATTTCAGCGCGGCCGATTCAAACCGCCGCCAACCGGTCTTGTCGTCGGGGCAGGCGCCTGGGCTTTTGTCTCGCAAATCAGCGGCTGCGGAGACGATCAGTTCCAGGTCATGCAAAATTCCGCGGCATGATGAGCAGATCATCAAATGCATCCCTACTCGCGCGGCTTCTATCATGTTCAGCGATCCGTCATGATATTCGCTCAGTAATTTCAGGCTTTTTGCGCAATTCATCGTTATTACCTTCTACTCAGATTCGAATCATTCAGGCGCGATTCGACTAAAGAATTTTTGTAGATGCGAAGGGTGAATCACGCACATGCCGTGCAAGAGGCGTGTCTGCGAAGCCGTTTTTGAGCGAAATAATCGAAAAAACGTTTCATGGCCTTATGGGCGATTGTTAAAAAAAAAGAGCGCAACCCTGTGGAGATTTTATCCCCACAGGATTACGCTCAACAGGAGGTTCACCCGTGTCCCTTAGATAGTAAGGCGCGTTACGTAGTTGCCCATCTATTTCGACCATGGCTATTAAACATGCTTCACAGTGCGGCGATTTATGACTAATGAGATGGTGCGTCTATCAAAGCTGATGGCTCAGCGCGGCGTCTGTTCGCGACGCGAGGCGGACGTCTTCATTGAGCAGGGCATGGTTTCGGTTAACGGCGTTATAGTTGATCAACTCGGGGCCAAGGTCGCGCCGGACGCTGAAATCACGCTCGCTCCCCAAGCCGTCAAAAAACAGAAGGAACTTATTACGATTATTCTGAACAAGCCGGTCGGGTACGTCTCCGCCCAACCCGAGCCTGGCTACGCTCCCGCGATTAAACTCATCACCGTAGCAAATCAATTCGGTAAGGGGAATAAACGTTTGATGCCCGAACACCTGAAAGGCCTGGCCGTCGCCGGGCGGCTCGACATTGATTCGCAGGGATTGTTGCTTTTCACGCAAGACGGGCGCTTGGCGAAAAAGATCATCGGGGAAGAGAGCCGCGTCGAAAAGGAATACATCGTGCGCGTTCGCGGCCTGTTGTCCGATGACGGGCTGCGATTGTTGCGGGGAGGGTTGGCGCTCGACGGCAAGCCGCTCAAACCGGCGCAGGTCGAATGGATTAACCGCGATCAATTGCGGTTCGTGTTGAGAGAAGGGCGCAAGCGGCAGATTCGCCGGATGTGCGACCTGGTGGGTTTGAAGGTCGTCGGGTTGAAGCGAGTCCGAGTAGGCAATATCAAGCTGGGCGATCTTCCTGAGGGGAAGTGGCGGTTTTTGGGACCGGAGGAGCGCGTTGATTAATCCTATTCTCGAGTCAGTACCGCGAGCGGTAGCG
>DATEMG010000420.1:0-7375 GCA_035275805.1 Blastocatellia bacterium | reverse complement strand
CGCCGCTCGGTCGAGATTCGTGAGCGGGCGCTCGGGCCGGATCACCCGGATGTGGCCGCGGATATTGCGGCGCTCGCCGGCATCCTGGACGGGCAGGGCAAGTATGACGAATCGGAACCGCTCTACCGGCGGGCGCTCGAGATCTTCGAGCGCGAGTACGGGCCCGAACATTACGAGATTGCCGTCAACCTGAACAACCTGGCCGCGCTCAAACATGCTCAAGGCTGTATGGACGAAGCCGAGCGGCTTTACCGCCGCGCTCTCGTGATCAAAGAGAAACTACTCACGGCAGAGCACCCGGACGTGGCGATGACCCTCAACAACCTGGCCGTCCTCTGCAAAGCGCAAGGCCGGTATCCGGAAGCGGAGGCGCTGTACCGGAGGGCGCTGGCGATCTTCGAGCTGTCGTTCGGGCCTGAGAGCCCGAAGGTCATCACTTGCCGGAACAACCATGCGACTCTGATGCGGATGATGGAGCGGCGGACAAATGAAAACTGATTACTGCGCCTACCCGCCAAGAATCGCCGCAGATGTTGAAATCGCCGAACAGCGAGACGGCGACCGCACAGCCTTTGTCATCAACTCCCCATCGGTTGGCCGTTACCTGCTCTTGCGGACGGCGGAATACCGCGCGCTGCGATTGCTCGACGCCAACCTCACGCCCGCCGCGGTCTGCGATGAATACATGCGGCGGCACGGCGGGACATTGAGGATTCCGACTCTCACGAAGTTTCTCACCCGCCTCGATGAGGCCGGAATCCTCGCGGGCGGGCGCGCTGAAGGCCTTCGCCCGCAGGGACAGCGTACGCCCGCGCAGTTTTACACTCGCTTCAGACTCTTCAATCCCGATCCGCTTTTCACGCGCCTGGTCGGCGCGCTCGGTTGGGTATGGACGATGCCGTTCTTCGCCGTCTCGCTCCTGTTGATTCTCATGGCGACTTTGCTGGCCTTGATGAACAGGGCCGAAATTTCGCATTACGGCGGCTACATTCTGCGTGAACACTTCATCACGGTCCTCGTCGCAGGCTTGCTGGTGGGAGTCATGCATGAGTTCGCGCATGGGCTGACGTGCAAG
This sequence comes from Blastocatellia bacterium, assembly GCA_035275805.1. Taxonomy (GTDB): domain Bacteria; phylum Acidobacteriota; class Blastocatellia; order RBC074; family RBC074; genus JAJVID01. Next base: position 6,300 of record DATEMG010000420.1, on the reverse strand, counting down.
GCTTTCGGCGGAAGGGCGACAGAAGTCGGCGTGTTGATGATTTACTATTTTCTGCCGGCGCTCTATTGCGACGTTTCCGGCATCCATCTGATCCCTCAACGCGGGCGGCGCTTGTGGGTGATCGCCGCCGGAGTTTACTGGCAACTGCTGGCCGGGACGCTGGCGCTGCTGGCCTGGATGACGCTCGCGCCCTATACGCCGCTTGCAGACCTGGCCTTCTGCTTTTTCCTGGGCAGTGTGATGGACGTGGCTTTCAACGGGAACCCGCTGATCAAACTGGACGGATATTACTTCCTGAGCCAGTGGCTGCGATTGCCGAACCTGATGGATCGCGCGCGCGAGTGGTGGCGCGGCTCCTTGCGGCTCCTCGTTTTCAATGAGCCGAACGAGGCGGCGGGGCGATTCAGCCGGCGCGAGCAGGCGATCCTTGCCGCGTTCGGGTTGCTGTCGTTCGTTTACACAGTAGCGCTCAGGTTGTTCATCGTGATCTTTCTCGGCTCATATCTGATTGACTGGTTTTATCTGCCGGGGTTGTTGCTCACTTTGGCCCTGGCGTTCTTTTACGCGCGGCGGACGCTCAAGCGGTTAATTGCGGCGCCTGTCTCCGCGCTGCGGGCAATTGTACGAAACTCGCGGATGGAGGCAGACATGGAGACTCAGGATCAGACCGCGCAGACCCCGTCATCAGGAGATTCTGGCGAAATCAACACCGGACAGAAATCATCACGCCGTCGGCGCCGGCTCGTCCCGCTCGCCGTCGCGCTGTTCATCGTTTTGATTCTCTGCCTGCCCTGGAACGCTTCAGTAGGCGCCTACGGCGCGCTGATCGCCGTCCCTGGACAGGAAGCCATCATCCGCGCCCCTGAAAGCGCCACGCTCGTCGAGCTGCGCGTTCGCCCCGGCGACTTGACGGCGGCGGGCGCGGTGATTGGCCGGATGAGCGACCTCGAACTTGAAGAGCAGCTCGCGCGCGCGCAGGTGGAGCTTGATCGGGCGAATGCCGAGCGTGACCGTCTGCTCGGCGAATTGAGAGCGCGTCAAGAATCAACCGCGCGGGCCGAATTGAACCTGAGGCAGCGTCAGAGAGCTTATGATGAAAGCGACTCCGAGCGACGGCAGATTGAAGAGCGTGAGCGCGCCGAACCGAACACGTTGAAATATTTGACGGCATCCGTTTCCCCCACCGCGTCCCTTGCCGGCGGCATGGCCGGCGGCAGGGGCCCTGGCGCGGCCGCCGTAGACTATCCGGCGGCCATCGCTGTTCTGGAATCAGAGGCTGACCTGCGCCAGGCCAGGCTCTCAGAAGCCGCTCTACATCTCGACCGCGCGCGCATGCTTTACCAGCAGGGCCTCGCGCCGCGCAGCGAGTTGGAAAAGGCGGAAACGAACGCTTCGACTCTGGCCATTGAAGGCGCCGCCGCGCGCCGGCGGCTGGAAGCGTTCCTCATCGAACACCGTCGCCGTCACGCCGACCTGGCGACTGAAATGCGATTGGCGCAATCAGACGTCGGGACCGAGCGGCTGCAGGCCATAAAGTTGAATGACGAATTGCGCGCGGCGAGCGCCCTCATCTTCACGCTGACCGATCGCCGTGATCTGCTCCGGCGCAGGATGGCGCAGCTTGAACTCTTCACGCCGCGCGCGGGCGCGGTGTTCGGCGAAGAATTGCCGCGGCAGGTCGGGCAATATTTTCCAAAGGGCGCTGAAATTTGCCGTGTGGCGGACACACGTCAATTGCTTGCGCGCATTCAGGCGTCTGAGCGCGAGGTCGGAGACGTGCGCGTCGGCCATCCGGTGCGGCTCAAGGTCGGGGCCTACCCTGACCATATCTTTCGCGGCAGGGTCGCGAAGATCGGCGGCGAAAGTGAAACAGATCAGAATAATCAGGTGATCTACCGCGTGGAACTGGTAATTGAAAATACGGACAATCTGTTACGGCCGGGGATGACTGCGTTTGCGCGAATAGACTTTGGCCGCCGGATGATCGGGCGCATTCTGCTCCACAAACTCAGACAGGCTTTGCGCCCGGAACTATGGATGATCTGATTTATCCGGATCAGTACCGCGAGCGGTAGCGAGCGGCTTACGGCAAAGGCTCCGCTCGCTACCGCTCGCGGCATTGATTCGGGTCAATGGCGCCCGCTGTCGCCCATCAGCACGAAGGCCGCCCAATAAAACGGATGGCTGGTGGCCGGGTTTTTCATCAACTTCAACGCCGATTGCCGCAAGGCTTCGGCCTTCGTCAGGGGCTTGCGAGACTGCGCTCTCAAGTCCCGATGAAAACCGAGCATCAATTCGCTCGCGCTGGCCGATTCTACTTTCCATTGGCTGACCACGGTCGCCGGCGCCCCGGCCACGAATAGCGCCCAGGTCAATCCGATCATGCCTTCGCCCGCGCCGAAACGCCCGCGCGCCGTTTCGCATGCTGAGAGCACAACCAGGTCGGCGCGCAAATCCATTTGCATCAGCTCCCAGGCCTCGAGCAGCCCGTCCTCGTTTTTATCTCCCTGGGCGAGCACGAGGTGGGAATACATCGGCGAGGCGTTGTTCAAAATCCCATGTGTGGCGAAGTGGAGAACCCTGGCCTGTGTGGCCTCGGCCTTGAAGCGGTCTTCACGCGCCTCCGCGCCGATGTAGACCTTGCTACGGGCGCCGCCGTACAACTGGCCGAGCGCTTTGACTTCCTTTTCGGCTTCCGGCAGAGGATCGAGCCTTTCATCGCGCAGCGTCAGCGCGGCTCGCTTGATCGTTTCTTTGCCGATTGCCGGATTACCGAACGCGAGCAGGGAATAGCCGGCCGTTTCTGCCCGTGGCCCAGGTTGGTGTTTGCCGCGATGCGCCTGCATTTCCCGCAAGACTGTCAGCGAGGGCACATAGGATATGGCGCTCTTCTCAATCAGGTAGCGTCCGTCCGACTTGAGCAGCGCCTGGAAAGGCAATTCCCAAAGTTTGTCATCGGGCGCGATGACGAGGCTTGATTTGCCGCTCAGCAAGCCTTGCGCCGGCTTGAGCAGGAGGTCATAAAGTTTGTGAGCCGAAGCCCGGAAGCCGAGATCGCGGCCGGCCAACTTCGCGCGAAAGCTTTCGGTTTGCTTCGCGAGTTCAACCCGTTTGATGGGTATCGTGAAGACCTGAACCGCGGCTTTAGCGTGACCGACAGCCTTCGTAATTGCGAAGAGATAGGTCTGGTCATCGCCCACTACGTATTCGAGCAGCGCGCTTGATGGGCCAGGCAGCAAGGCCGCGAGTTCTTCCGCTTTAATGATCGAGGCTCCGCCGCGATGTACTTTAAGTTCGGGGTGCGCCGCATAGAGGTTGTTTTCGAGGGCTTCGTACTCCAACCGGGCCTTCGCGACAATCGCCTTCAATTCAGCCACGCGCGATGCGTCGGGTTTGTTGCGCCGCATTTCGCTGGTGAGTTGTGAGTTGAGCGCGCCCAGCCGGAGCCGCTGCTCCTCCTCGGCCTGACGCTCCTGTGGCGAAAGCGACTGGCGGAGGCTGGCGCGACCCGACTGAAGAATATCGAGCAGCCCCCGAGCCTTCGACTGTTCGGCGAAGCTCAGCGCCTCGCCGTACTCTTTTTGCGAAACTAGCAGAGAAATCATGCTGAGCCATGGGGAGAGTTTGTTTTCAAGGAAGCTTTGCTGCTGCTGTTCGCTTCCGCCAACCTCGAGGCGAACAGATTCGATGCCGTCGATGGCGGCGAGAAAATTTCGGCGGGCTTCCGCGGGCCGGCCCAGCGCCTGAAGGGCCATGCCCTTGAGATACTGGGCGTTCCAGAGTTCTTCGCGCGCATTGAGCTCCTCAGCTATGCTGGCAGAGCGACTGCTTACATCAAGCATCTCCGCATACCTGCCCTGGTCCTGATACACTCTGCCGAGATTATTAAGCGTCAGGATAATCCCCGTCCGTTCGTTGAGCTCCTCGCGTATCCGGAGGCTCTTCAGGAGTTGTTCCAGCGCCTGCTCATGGCGCCCCTGCAGCTGATAAGTGGAGCCGATATTATTCAGGCTCCTGGCGACGCCACGCCTGGACTTTATTTCCTCATAGCCCCGCATGCTCTTCTGAAACGACTCCAGCGCCAGCTCATAATCTCCCTGCATCTTGTAAATGACCCCGATATTGATCCCTAAATTGGCGATTCCGAATTTGTCGTCGAGCTCTTCGCGGATCTTCAGGCTTTTGCGATAGTACGCCAATGCCTGATCCGTATCGCCTTGGCGCCTGTAGATCAGGCCGCAGTTCGCCAGTCGGTTTGCCAGAGATAGCTTATCCGCGGCGCTCCCCATCTCCTCGAGAATTTTGAGGCTCTTCTGCAGGCATTCCAGAGCCTCGGCGTAGCGTCCATGGTCAATATATGTAATAGCGAGGCTGTTCAAGGTATGGCCCAGCGTTTCCTTGTCGTTCAATTCTTCACTGAGCGCCCGGCTCTTCATTAACAACTCCAGGGCGAGTTCATAATGCCCCAGGGAATCGTGGGCGAGACCCATGCCGTTGAGAATTCTGGCGGTAACGCTTTTATCTCCGATCTCCTCGCTGATCGCCAGGCTTTTTTCGTAGTAGGTCAATGCCTGATCGAAGCGGGTTTCTGAGTCATAGGCAATGCCGATGTAGAGCAGCGCGATCGACTTCCCCTTCTTGTCGCCGGCCTCTTCGAAAATAGCGAGGCCCTTCTGAAAGCAGTCCAGAGACTGCGCATGACGGCCCTGACGGTCGTGGATCTTCCCGAGATCAATCAACACATTGCCCAGTCCCACACGATCTCCGATCCTTTCCGCAATGCGGGCCGCGAGCTGAGAGATTCTCAGCGCCTGAGCATAATCGCCTTTCTTAAATAATGGGTCGGCAATCGCCTTTAGCGCAGCCAGGAGCGCGTTGTTCACCAGGTCTTTCTTCCGCGCCAACAGCCGCTCCTGATCTTCCTCGCCCGCGGCGGCGACCAGCGCCGCGGCCAGATCATTTATTTCTGACACTGTGGGCGGATTTTGCGCCGCCGGGGTGGAATACGCAGGCTGACTGAGCGAAGTAAGGGCGACGCTGAAGCTCAGGCTTAGAGCCAGTAGTCGCCGGCCGAGGCGGTTTCCTCTTGACATCAAATAAACTCCTTTCCGGCAGGATTGATCTGCCGCGCGCCACGCAGTTTACTCCGCCACATTCAAAAGGCAAAAAAAATATCGCTAGGCCGGTAATATTTATGGCGATTCGGCGCCTTCTACTTACGCAAGGAGTAGTGTCTCTGATTTTGCAATCTCTCCCCATTCGCGGCCGCGTCAGCGACGGTTTAATTCGGCCGTCGCTGACGCGGCGCGTGAATATTTGCCGGTTGTCCCCTGAGTTATAGCTGAAGAAAAGATAGGCGATGCGGAAAGTATCACCTGCCGTCTTCATTCTTGGCGCGGTCTTCGCGCGCTTCGGCGCCGACGTAGATTTTGCTGATTGTCGAAAAAAATTCCGGGGCGGTAATATCGTGGAAGGTTCAGCCACTTCCATTGGCAGAGGTTAAAAAAACGAATTCGAGTTGCGGAGTAGATTTCTTTTCCGCTCGCTCCCTGGACCGGAGTCTACTCCGCTGCACTGAAAAATCAAGACATCAATTCCGTTCATTGAGATAAGGTTTTGATTCTGATGTTGCGGAACTCGACCAGCGAGCCGTGGCCGAGGAAACCGATGTGCCCCGACTTTTTCTTCAGCCCCGGATGTTTTTTGAGCGTGGCCTCTTCGCGCACGTTATTGAGTTCTGCGTCGAGGATGATCACGCCGTTGAGCGTCACGCGGATGCGGCTCCCCTCGGCCATGATCTCTTCCTCGTTCCATTCGCCGGCTGGTTTCAGGAATCCCGTGCGCGCCGGGATCACATCGTAGATTGAACCGTGATGCTGCTCTGATTTGATCTTGCCTTTGTATCTCTCATGCCCGTCGTCGAGGATTTGAATCTCCATTCCCTGGTAGGCCGCGTCGCCTTCGAGCGGAGCGCGGACCCCCACGCCGTTATTGCCGCCCGGCTCGGTCTTGAACTCAAACCGGAAGACGAAGTTTGAATACTCTTTTTCGGTGAAGAGGTTTCCGCCGCCGTCGGCGGGGCAGACCAACACACCGTCTTTAACGACGTAGCCCGGGCCGTGTCCACGTATCAACTTCCATCCGTTCAGGCTCTTGCCGTCGAACAAGGCGACGAAGCCTTTTTCGACGGTCGCGGTTTTTGCGTCTTGCGCTTTTGCAGGCGCCAGGAAAATCAACAGACAGACCGAAATTATCGAGGTCAGTAATTTCATCGTTCTTCTCGCAAGATTGGTACGGTAC
>DATEMG010000419.1:0-3596 GCA_035275805.1 Blastocatellia bacterium | reverse complement strand
TATGGCGCCCAGGACACGGCCCCGCGAAGATCATTAGCGGGCTAAGACGAAAAAGTCGAGAAACTGGCCACGCCAGAATAATGGCCACAAAGAAAGCGATGGTGAACGAAAGCCAGTATCGCTCGTTAGAAGACAGATGGGTAAAATGGCGTTTAGATTTCGGAATCGTTGCCATACCCGTTGTAAAGGAGAGCGTTAGATTCCGGGGGGTTAGGCAATGGCGCTCAGCATTTGTCGCCGCTTGCCCCCCGGAATCCAACGCTCTCCTAAGTGATCATCTTTGATGGGATGGGCAGGCTCGAGAGGGCCGGCCGATTGCCCGGCGGGCCCTCTCGTTTCCTCAGTCCGTTCCGACTTAAAAGATTAGTTTGATAGCCAACTGTCCGATGCGCGGATCGAAAGCCCCACGCGGGTTGCCGAAATCGGCGCGCCGCGTGAGGCTCACTCCAGGCGTGTTCAATCCAGTGACGTTGTACAACTGGCCGTTGAAGCTGGAGATATTCAGCCGGTTGAAGACGTTGAAGAACTCGGCGATGAATTGCAGCCGATACCGCTCAGTGAAGTAGAAAGTCTTCGTCGTGCGAAAGTCGAAGCTGACGAAGCGGCCTGTGTAAAACGAGTTGCGTCCGAAGCCCGGCGCGCGATCAGAGTTGCGGTTCCCGTCGTTATTGAGGTCGACGTTGGCGGCGAGCCTTGCCGAGTAGGGCAGATTGCTGCTCGCCTGGAAGATGCCGCTCAACTGCCAGCCGCCGACGATCACGCGGGCGGGGCCTCTCAGCCCTTTGAAATAATCCAAGTCCCACAGGCCGCTCACCACTACGCGATGCGGGACGTTTGCGTTGCCTGGGCCGCGCTCGTCAACCAGCAGAAAACTCTGCTGCGCCTGTTTCGCGTCGTCGCCCGCGTTGGCTGTCACCACCGAAGTCGAGTCCGGCGCGTCGTCAATCACTTTCGAGAAGGTGTAGGAGAAAAGGAGCTGGTAATGCTGCGCGAACCGCTTGTTGACCTGCAGGACGAGCGCGTTGTAGCCGGAGTTGGCGTTGCTCTCGAACTGACCGATGCGGCCGAAGAGATCGCCGGTTCGGCCGATCGGCCTAATCGGGCTGGTCGAGCCGGAGTGGCGAAGGAAAGTCGGAACGCCGGCGCCGGCGATCGGCGTCGCCACGGGCGGCGGCAGGTTGATATCGCGTGTCCGCTGCAAGTGGCGGCCCTGAACCGACAAATACGAAACGCCGATCGAAAGATCATTTGTCAGTCCATACTCGATGCCGAAGTTGCCCTGCGTTGTGTAAGGTTGCTGATAGTCACGCTCGAAGACGAACAGGTTCGCCGCCGGCGGCTGTCCGCCCCGCGCCTGAATCTCGGCGATGTTGCTGAAGCGGAACGGATAGACCAGTCCCGTGGGATTGGTCAGCGTGATGCTGATCGAGTTGAGCCCGTTGTTGGAATGCGCCGTGCCGATCGCGATCGCGGGCGTGCGGCCGTAAAACAAGCCGAAGCCGCCGCGTATGACCACCCTGTCGAGAGCCGCCGGGTTCCACGCGAAGCCGAAGCGCGGCGCGACGTTGTTGAAGTCGTTGTTGACGCGCGAAGTGTCAATGCCCGCCGCCGCCAGCGAGGGACTCGGGTTGCGAGTCGGTCCCTGCTTCATATCCTGCGCGTCGTAGCGCAGCCCGAGATTGAGCGTCAGGCCGCGCGCCGCGCGCCAGTCGTCTTGCAAGAAGAAGCCATACTCATTGAAGTCTGGGGTCGTGGCCGCGCCCGACGTGCCTTCGCCGGCGAAGGCTTGAGTGTAGCTGGCGACGACGTTGTTGGTGAAGTTGGCGTAGCTCGTATAGGTGTAACCGCCTCCGAAGAACCCGGGGAAGAAGTTCTTGATCCGCTCGACGTTGAAATCGACTCCGCCCTTCAAACTGTGTTCGCCGGCGATATAAGAGACGTTGTCAATGAATTGGAACTTCCTCTCGGTCGTTTCGCGCGGGCTGAAATTGTTGCGCCCGATGGTGAGGGCTGTCTGGCCGCCGTTGCTGATGACCGCTTCCGGGGCGTCGCTGTTGGACAGGCCCGGCTCGCGGTCACGCGCTATCTGAGCGCGAAATTCGTTGAGCAGGCGCGGTGAGAATGCGGTGTTGAGCGTAACAGTGAAAGTATCGGTCGTCACTAGACTGTCGCCGCTGTGCTCTTGCGCGTTGGTCGCGCCGCCGTTCTCGAGGTTGGTTCCGGTGAACTTCTGGCGGTTGTAGCGGAAGTTGAGTCGGTTGACCGAGTTAAGCTGCCAGTCAACCTTCCCGAGGTAGACATCCTGATCGAACCCGCGCGTATAGTTGACGGCCAGAGGCAGTAACCTGTTACGGCCGGCCACCGAGGCGGGATTGGTCGGGTCCGCGGCGGGCAGAACGTTGACTATGTTGGGCTGCGTGTTGCGCTGCCCGTCATAGTTGAAGAAGAAGAAGGCGCGGTCTTTTTTGATCGGGCCGCCGATATTGCCGCCGAACTGGTGGAAGTGGTAGGGCGGCTTGTCGGGGCCGCCGACGACACGCTGACTGGCCGGGTCGAACCTGAAACCGTTTGGAATGAGGGCCGGCTTGCCCCCGGCGCCAGCCTCCAACCCGGCGTCAAAGCGCAGGCTGTTGGCGTTGAGAGAGCGGTCGCGGAAGAAGTCGAAAGCCACGCCATGAAATTCGTTGGAGCCGGACTTGGTGACTACGTTGATCGCGCCGCCGGCGGCCCGCCCGAACTCGGCCGAGAAGCTGTTGATGTTGACCTGAAACTCCTGCACCGCGTCCTGGCTGAACTGATAGGGGGCGCGGCCTGATCCCGTGCGGCCCAGAGACTGGCCGAAGAAGAGGTTATTGTTGTCCACTCCGTCAATCTGAATGCTGTTGAGAGTGCCTTTCTGCCCGCCGAATGAAAGATCGCCCGCGCGGGGATCTCGCACAACGCCGGGAGTGAGAGTGACGAAGTCGAGAAAGTTGCGCCCGTTTACCGGCAGTTCCCTCACAGCGCGTTCGCCGACAGAGGCGCTCACCTGAGCGCGCGTGGTTTCGACGATGGGCGCGGCGTCAGTGACGGTGACCGCCTCGCTGACGTTCAAACTCAACGTCAGATCAAGGTTGAGCTTCTGGCCGACGGTCAATGTGGTCGCGCCATATTTGTTTTCAGCGAAGCCCTGCCCGCTGGCGCTGATCTGGTATGTTCCGGACGGCAGGGCGACGATGCGGTAGAGACCGCTTCCGTCCGTCGTGACGTCGCGGGTCAGGCCGATGTCGAGGTTTTTGACCGTGACTTTGGCGCCGGGAACCGCGGCTTTGTTCGGGTCGGTGACAACGCCTTCGATGGTCGCGGTCACCGCCTGTTGCCCGAAGACGGTGGCCGCAAGGGCGCCAGCGAACACCGAGGCTATTATCGTCATCAGAAAATTGAATCGAAGGTGATTGCGAAGTGTCATAGGGTTTCCTCTCATTGGTGTGAACAGTTGTGATCGGGCGCCGGCTTGTTACTCAGCTATTGACAGAGCCGTTGGCGATCCATGCCAGGCAGTCTTGGGCCAAGTGGTCTCGGGCCGGGGTTCTGGGAGAAATGATGCCTAAGCGGCG
>DATEMG010000418.1:0-5356 GCA_035275805.1 Blastocatellia bacterium | reverse complement strand
ATGCGATCAAATTCTCCCCCAGCCAAGGAGGGGCGACGGACCAGACTTGGTCTGTCGTCCCTCCGAAGCCTCCTTAAGGTGGTTGGGCAGGTGGTTGGGCTCGGGCGGCGGCGCCAGCTAATCTTCTCTGCGCCTCCAGCTCAAAAGTTTGTGTAGAAACTTTAGCTGGACAGTTTACGTTACTATTGCCTACCATTGCCGAGCGGCTTTTTACGCTCTGAAGGTGTGGAGGGCGAGCCGCAGAGTTCGTGGCAAGTTTGGGCCGCTGGGGCCAAGCGGTTTTTACACTATTGAAAGGAAGATTATGTCAGCCAAAACCAAGATTATGTCAGCCAAAACGAAATATCCCTGGATGATCATATCGCTCATTGCAGCGATCAGCCTCTGTTTGATCGGCGTCTCAATCGCGCGCGCGCAAGGCGATGACGCGCCGCGGCGTTTGTGGGACGGCGCGTTTCTCAAGAAGCGGGCCGAGGCGAAGACCCCGGCGCCCGCCAGCAAAAAGCCCGCCTATAAGCGCGTCAAGACGAATAAACCGGCGACTCTGAATAACGCGTCACAAAGTTCGCAGTCTCAAAATACGGCGACGCAAAACAAGCCGGCCGAACAGGACGAGGGCGAGGTGATAGGCCTCACCATCTGGCGGTTGCGCCCCTCGCGCGCAGCCGACGACCGGGAAGCGCGGCTTTTGGTGGAGGAAGCGTCGAGCAAAGAGTTGGAATGGACGCCGGAGCGCGTCGAAGCCGACACCATATTCGCCTCGGGCGAGCGCGTGCGGCTGGGAGTCGAATCGCCGCGCGACGGATACCTCTACGTCATCGATCGTGAGCAATACAGGGACGGCTCGGTCAGCGATCCTTACCTGATCTTTCCGTCACTAAATAATCGCGACGGCGCCAATTCGGTGGCGGCCGGCAAATTGATCGAACTGCCCGGGCGCTCCGCGGTATTCCGTTTGGATCCGCTGAGGCCCGATTACGCGGGCGAGGTCTTGACCATAGTGGTCACGCCGGAGCCGCTCAAGGACGTCAAGCCAGGTACGGGCCCGGTGAAACTCAACTCGGAAACAGTCGCGAAGTGGGAGTCGCAATGGGAGGTCGATTTCGAGCGCTTTGAGATGGTCGGCGGCGCCGGCAAGCCTTACACCAAAGCCGAGAAAGAGGCCGGGCAGGACGGCTCGCGCTCCTTGACCCAGAACGACGCAATGCCGCAGACGCTTTACCAGGTGAACGTCAAAAGTGGCGCGCCGTTGTTGGTGAAATTGCCGCTGCGCATCGGTAAATGACCTGCAGCGCCACATCAAGATTCGGCGCAGAGTGAGGGCAGGCTACAAAACAACATGTAGCCTGCCCTCTTACCACATGCAAGTATGACTTAGAGGCGTCGAACCAGTCGAATGTTTAGCGACTCCTTTTCCCCAGCCTGCCCCTCCTCGCCTATTCACCCCTTCACAAACCGCCGATCCGCCGCCGATAATGCTCATTACTTCCGAGCATCAAAATAGAGGGCGGAAACCCTGATGAGCGCAAATCAAAGAATGGATTTGGAGAAGATCGAGGCCGGCGTGCGCCTTATCCTGGAAGGGATCGGCGAAGACCTGGCGCGCCCCGGCGTTCTCGACACGCCCCGCCGCGTGGCGGAAATGTATGCGGAGGTCTGTGGCGGATTGCACGAAGACCCTGCCAGCGAGATCAAAGTCATTCCGGCTGAAACGCACGACGAGATAGTGATGGTCAAAGACATTCCTATCTCGTCTCTGTGCGAACACCATCTGCTTCCATTCACCGGCGTCGCGCACATCGCCTACATTCCGAAAGACGGGCGCATCGTCGGGTTGTCGAAGCTGGCGCGCATCGTCGACGTCTATTCGCGGCGCCCACAGGTGCAAGAGCGATTGACCACGCAGATCGCCGAACTGCTCTATCAAGGAGATCTGCGGCCGAAAGGCGTGATGGTCGTGATAGAGGCGGTTCATCTGTGCATGACGATGCGTGGAGTCAAAAAGGCCGGCGCGACGACCATCACCTCGGCGGTGCGCGGCGTTTTCAGAAAAGACGAACGCACGCGCATCGAGGCCATGTCGTTTTTGACCGAGAACAGGCGCAGTTGAGTGGGGAGTAGGGAGTGGGGAGTGGGAAGAAGATACTATTCCCCACTGCCCACTCCCCACTCCCCACTCCCTACTCCCCGCTCAAGAATGAAGCGAGCTGCGGGGCGATGATCAATGTCAAATCTCAAATGACAAATGGAAAAGGGAAAAGGTATCCTTATCTCAAATGGCGGAAGAGCGATTACAAAAAATCATTGCGGCGGCAGGCGTGGCTTCGCGGCGCAAGGCCGAAGAACTGATCGTCGCCGGAGAAGTCACGGTCAACGGGCGGCTCGTGACGGAACTCGGCGCGAAGGCCGATCCTGAACGCGATTACGTCAAGGTTCGCGGGCGCCTGATAAATCCCAGGCTCAAGCGCCAGGAGAAAATCTACATCCTGCTAAACAAACCGCTGGGCGTTCTGACCAGCAGGTCCGATCCGAAGAACCGCCCGTTGGTGATCGATTTGCTCGGGCCGTACCGCAACAAGGTGCACCCGGTCGGGCGGCTGGACTTCAACACCGAAGGATTGCTGCTGCTCACCAATGACGGCGATTTCACCAACCTGATAGCCGGCTCGAAGATGGCGGCGAAGGTTTACGAAGTCAAGGTGAAGGGCAAGCCGAGCGCGCATCAGATAGCCACACTCGAACGCGGCGTGACTGTAGACGGCAAACGAACCGCGCCGGCGAAAATACGCCTGACGGAAGAGAGCGCCACGAACGCCTGGTACAGGGTCACGCTCTACGAGGGCCGAAATCAACAGATCAGGAAGATGTTCGATCACATAGGCCATTCGGTGATCAAGCTCCGCCGCTTGGAGATCGGTTTTTTGAAGAACGAAAGATTGAAGCCCGGCGAGTACAGGCTGCTGCGCGAGGCCGAGGTAAGGAGATTTTTCAGGAGTAGCAAGAAGAATGAGCGCCGCGGACTCACAAATTGACGCGTTGCTACTGCCTTACATCCATGCCAAGCATGAAGCGGACTCAGAGCGCCTGCTAACCGCAATCGTCTCCAAGTACGTCGAGCCGGTGATCAGACAAGTCATCCGATCCAAACTGCATGTCCGCTTTGATCGCCGGGGACGGGCGTCAAACAACCCGGACGCCGAAGACCTTTACAGCGAAACGCTGGTTCAATTGCTGGCCCGTTTGAAACAGCTCAAGGCCAGCCCCGAGGACAAAGCGATCGGCAACCTTCGCAGCTATGTCGCCGTCCTCTCTTATCACACTTGCTACGAATATCTGCGGCTCAAATACCCTCAGCGTCACAGCCTGAAAAATAAACTGCGCTATCTGCTGACTCATCAGCCTGGCCTGGCGCTGTGGGAAAATGAAAGCGGCGGTCTCGTCGGCGGATTCGCCGCATGGCGCGACCAGACAAAGCCGCGGACGCGCAGCGATCGGCTGCGACGACTGCTCGACGACCCGCGGGCCACGTTGCGGCCCGCGGCCCCGCGCGGGGATTTTCAACGAGCGAATCCCGCGGATCTGGCTGCCGCGATTTTCAATCACACGAATCACCCGATCGAGTTGGACGACCTGGTCGAGATCTTCGCGGCGGTGTGGGGCGTCAAGGACGGCCCGGAACAGCCCGGCGATGAAAAACTCGATCAGTTCGCGCGCGCGACCGATCAGCGCGTCGACGTCGCGATCGAAGTCGAGCGGCGCCTTTTTCTTAAATGGCTATGGGAAGAGATCGTCCAATTACCCGTGCGCCAGCGGGCGGCGTTGCTGCTCAATCTCAGAGATGAACAGGGCGGCGGCGTGGCGGCGTTATTGCCCGGCGCCGGCGTCGCCACGCTTCGTCAGATTGCGGCGGCGCTGGAACTGCCGGACGAAGAGTTTGCGCGCCTGTGGCCGCGTCTGCCGCTGGACGACGCGAGCATCGCCGGGTTGCTCGGCTGCGCGCGCCAGCAGGTCATCAATCTGCGCAAATGCGCGCGCGAACGTCTGGCGCGAAGGATAAAAGCGATTGAGACGGGCAAATAGTTTTTGGGGGCGGTAATATAAGGCCGGAAACCGCATCTTTTCCTGTCAGAACGACGCTGAGTGAAAGACGCCCTGGAAAAATGAGCAAACATCTCTCCGAACAACTTATCGAACGATACCGGTGGCGCGCCTTGTCGCCGGCGGAATTTCTGGACGTCGATGACCACATGGCCGCATGCGAAATGTGTCGCCAGCGCGGCGGCGACGAACCGCGCGAACGGGCGGCCGCGAGGTCGCTGGGCGCAGACCTGTCGGCGACCGGGATGACTCATCTGGATTACGAGCGCCTGGCGGCGTACGTCGAAGGCGAACTAGATCCGATAGACCGCGAGATCGCCGACAGCCACTTGAAACTGTGCGCCTGGTGCGATTCTGAATTGAATGAACTGCGCGCATTCGCGACGCGGATGGCCGCCTACCCGGCCAAAGAATATGCGCCGGCCGCCCCACGCCCCCTCGGCGAGAAGGCGGCGGGCTTGTGGGATGGCGTTCGGGCGTTCTGGCGTTCGTCCGCTTTCGCGCTTCCAGTCCGACTCGCCGGCCTCGGGCTGGTCATCGCGCTGCTGTTCTGGGCGAGTTCGCTGAAATCGCGGAACTTTCAATTGCAGACGGCGCTCGACCAACAACGTCGAGAGAACGAAAAACTCAAGCAGGATTTTCAGGCCGCCAACGCTTCGGTCGCAGAGCTTCGGGATCAGCTGGCGCAGCTCAAATCCGTTCAGCCCTCTTCGTCTTATGTCGTGGCGCTGAATGACGGCGGCGGGCGGGTGACGCTGGACAAGGAAGGCAATGTAGCGGGCGCGCCGCCTCCCTTTCAGCAGATTGTCAAACAGACACTCATGGCTCAGCGGGTCGAGACGCCGCGGACCCTGCCGGAGTTGATCGGTAAATCAGGCGTGTTGATGGGACCCGCTGACGAGGGACATCCCTTTGCCCTGCTCGGTCCCGTCGGCACGGTAGTGATGAGCGACCGACCGACTTTTCGTTGGCGCGCGCTCGGCGGCGCCGAAAGCTATGTGGTCAAGATTTATGACGCGGACTTCAATGAAGTGGCCGTCAGCCCGTGGCTTTCCGAAACCGCATGGAGTGTGACGCGCTCGCTCGAACGTGGGCGGACTTATTCCTGGCAGGTCACGGCGCGTGTGGGCGACAAAGAAGTCTCCTCTCCAGTCAAGCCGGCGCCTGAGGCCAGGTTTATGACTCTCGATCAGGCGAAGGCGAATGAATTAGCGAACGCAAAAAGCGCCACCGCAGGCTCGCATCTGACGCTAGGCGT